>JBATYG010000282.1:0-2106 GCA_049673945.1 Occallatibacter sp. | reverse complement strand
GAAATTGCGGGCGCGGCGGCCGAAGGAGCAAGGCGATGAACTTTGCCGACGTGGAAGCCGTCGCCAATGCGGTGCTGTTTGAGGGCTACATTCTGTATCCCTACCGGCCGATGGCGATCAAGAACAGGCAGCGGTGGAACTTCGGCACGCTGTATCCGGCATCGTTTGCGGCGAGGTTGCAGCCGCCAGAGCGGGCGGGCTTTGCCGCCGAGGTGCTGGTGGAATGCGACGCGGGCGCCAGCATCACAGCGCAGGTGCGGTTTTTGCAACTGGTTGCTTCGGCCGAGCGGGAGGCAGATTGGAAGGAAGGCTTTGCGCGCGCTCGGACCGTGGGCGATGTGGAAGTAGGCGAGCTGTGCGCCGGCATCGAATACTCTCTCGATTTCAGCGAAGCCGGCGAGGAGGAGCGAGCGAGTGTGCCGGCAGGCATGGTTACACGCGGGCTGCTGGGGAAACTGACGTTTTCAACGGCGCGTATGGTTGACGGGCTGTACAAGCTGCAGGCGAGCTTTCGGAACGTGAGCCCGACGTCCGGCGAAGAGAAATCGCGCGAGGCGGTCGAGGAGCTGGCGTTCACATCGGCGCACCTGCTGCTGGCCGTCGGGGGTGGCGGCAGGTTTGTTTCGCTCCTCGATCCGCCGACGGAGCGCCAGGCGGCGGCGAAAGGGTGCAAGCAGGATGGTGTCTATCCCGTGCTCTTGGGGAAGGATGGCGATCGAAGCCGCATGCTTTGTTCACCGATTATTCTTTACGACTATCCAAAGGTGGCGCCGGAAAGCGCTGGAGACTTTTTCGACGGTACTGAGATGGACGAGATGCTCGCGCTGCGCGTGCTCACGCTGACCGACGAGGAAAAGGCCGCGATGCGCGCTGGCGATCCCCATGCCCGCACCATTCTTGAGCGAACCGAGATGCTGCCACCGGAGCAGTGGATGAAGGTGCACGGAGCGGTGCGCGGTTTGAGAACGGTCGAACAGGAGGAGATGGCTTCGCTGCCGGCCGCGGCTGATCCATTTGGGGAGCGACCGCCCGTTGAGTGCGTGCGGGCCTTTGGAGTGGAGCTGCGCAAGGGCGATCGTGTGCGCCTGTGGCCGCAGAAAAAGGCCGACATTCTGGATATGGCGATGGAGGGGCGGGTGGCGATCATCGAAACCATTGAGCAGGACCTTGAAGACAATGTGCATCTGGCCGTTGTGATTGAGGACGACCCTGGACGTGACATGGGAATGCTGCGCCAGGCGGGCCATCGCTTCTTTTACACACTTGATGAAATTGAACCGTTGCGGGAGGAATGAACAGTGAATGGAGATGCTCAGGAGCAGGTGCTGGCCGCCTGCATTGGAAACTTTTTCCTTGGAGATGATGGATTTGGCTGTGCAGTGGCGCGCGAGCTGGCGACGATGAATCCCGGACCCGAAATTAAAGTGATCGACTACGGTATCCGGGGTATCGATCTCGCGTATGCATTGCTGGAGCCATACAAAGCAGTGATTTTCGTGGACGCCATTCAGCGGCAGGGGCCGCCAGGCACGATCTACATTCTTGAGTCCGATGACGAGGATGAACCTGTACATTCTGCGATGGATCCGCATTCAATGGATCCGGAGCATCTGCTGGCCATGGCGCGGTCGCTCGGTGAGGTTACGAGCAGGATTTACGTGGTGGGGTGCGAACCGAATGATTTTGGCGACGAGTTTGCGGGGCGCATGGGTCTCTCATCGCGCGTAGCGGCGGCGGTCCCCGAGGCGGCGCGGGCGGTTCTTGAAGTTGCCGCGCAGGCCCGCACGGCGCCGGCGGATGCGGCTCGAACGGTTTCCGCATCCGACTAAAGAGAAAGGAAGAAGACGATGAAACTCGCGTTTTGCATTGCACTGGGAATAGCGGCACTTGGAGTCGCGTATTCCGTTGGGCCTGACCTGGCGCGTTACATCAAGATTCGCGCGATGTAGGCGCTGGCGATTCGTCTGGAAGTTCAGTCGGCGAAAGAGCGGTGTCGCAGCTCGATCCGGAGGCGCGCGGAGCAAAACCCGTATCCGTTCCGACCGAGACAACGATCGTCGCACTAACCCCGGACTAACCCCGGACCGGCCCCGCACCGGCTCGGGC
>JBATYG010000281.1:0-2577 GCA_049673945.1 Occallatibacter sp. | reverse complement strand
GATGTGAACCGTCGACGCACGGGCTGTTCTCGACGCTTATGGCTGGGAGTGTTTACCAAGGAGACCTTTTCCATGAGCTGGCGGAGCGCATGGCTGAATACCCTGCACTCAAGGTTCGAATGTTTCTCGATATTCAACGGAAGCCGGGCCGACACTTCATCACCGGTCGAGCTGGTTCGGAGTTTTGTCCATCGATTCCGATCCGACGAGTGGCCATTGGGAAGGTGTGCCCTGAAATCTTCTAC
The DNA here is from genome assembly GCA_049673945.1 of Occallatibacter sp. Lineage (GTDB taxonomy): Bacteria > Acidobacteriota > Terriglobia > Terriglobales > Acidobacteriaceae > Telmatobacter. The sequence goes on along the minus strand of JBATYG010000281.1, from coordinate 2,332 downwards.
GACCCGCGTGCGCTATGGGCGGACCGTTCCAAACGCGCTGCGCTTCACGCCAAATGCATAGTGGCTGATGGTCGGGACGTCTTTGTATCGTCCGCAAACTTCACCGAAGCTGCCCAGGAACGGAATGTTGAAGTCGGACTCCCGCTCGATTCCACTACAGTTGCCCAACGTCTCACCGGCTTCTTCGAAGCTCTCTGCGAATCCGAGCAGTTTCTTCGAGCGCTTTAACTAACGGAGCTGAGCGTGGCGTGCGTCGGGAACCGTCCTATTCCGCACACTGTGAGAGCTTCATCCGTTGCAGGAGCCTCTCCAGAGCTTTCTTGTCAGTTCCTTTTCCGGGCAGGCTCAAGCCGGGGTGTGAGGCCACAAAGTCTGACATTACGAACTGAAAGCCCACGCCCTCCGAATCCGATCGGGCAACTTTTGCCAGCACCGAAATCGAGTCCTCGGGATCTTGTCCATCGGTGCCGCTCTTTTGCAAGGTCATTTGAAATATGCTTCCGGGCGCCCAGCGCTCTCTAGTAAGCAGATAGAACCCGGAGGCGCTAAGATCGCCGAGGACGTGCGACTGCGGAGCGCCTCCGTTGAAGTAATAGGCGATCAGACCCGGCAACGGATGTCGGTCAGCACTTTTGCGACCGCCGTCGAGCCAGCTCAGGAACCTGCCAGACAAGGAATCCTTCCTTTGGGGTTGCACTCCCATCGGTTCTCCTTTGAGATTGGTTCTGAGTATGCGCCACTTCCGGTGTATTACAACCAATGAAAGCAGCCAATGGTCATGAAATCACTCGGCCATGCGCGAAGAATTTCTCGAAGAATCTTATGACATAAGTTGTGACGTACAGGCTCAACCAGGCTCTACTAGGCCCAACAAATTCACTGGTATTCATTCCTTACGTGCGGGGCGGATTTTGTTTCTAGATCCATATTTTCAGTGGGTTAGATTGGCTTTGAGGCCAAATTCAATCTTTCAGGCAAGCGCTTGCGGCACAGCTTCATCTCAGCGCCCCTGCGCCTTCAGAATCAGTTCCACGACCTCGCGGGCAGCACCGTGCCCACCAAGCCTGCGAGTTGTGTAGTGGCAGATCGCGGCCAACTCAGGTGCCCCATCGGCTACGCATACTGCCAATCCGGCTCGTCGGCCACAGGAATGTCCGGCGGATCATCGACAATATAGGCGACCTCTTCCTCCGTGACGCCTGCTTTTTGTAGGCACTGCTCGAAATGCCTCTATCTTTTTCGCTTGTCCCAGATACCCGGCTTGGAGAACCAATGAGATGACTTTCACCGAAAAGCCGAGTATCAACCTGAATGAACCCAAAGTTGCGTCAGGTGAAGGGTTCAGAATCGAAGACGCTGCCGGTCTAGCAATAGAGAACTGTCTCAACAAAGGTGTTCACCCCAAAGAGATTGTGGGGGAAATTGTGGGGACCCTCAGTCAAAAACAGAGATAAAGGGTAGTAATTGACGTTCGCTTATAATGCGTCACGGTGGCCTTTAAGTGCCATCGTTATAGTAGCTTGTGGTAAGCCATAGTAAAGGGCAGAGAAAGCCACCAAACCGCTTGGGGTGCGAGGGGTCGGCAGTTCAAATCTGCCCGTCCCGACCATTGTTCATTTTTCGCCCTTTCAAAGATCAGGTCGAACGGCTTTCTGTAAGTAGGATAAAGACTTACAGCGTCTATCGAGCAGTTCAAAAGTACTTTTTTGAGCAATTCGGCCTGTTCTGCTGGTTTGCGTGTAAGGTACAAAGAATGAGCCTTTTGCGCGAGTTCTAAAATTCTGCGCATGTCGTGCATTCGATCTTCAAATGTGCTCTCGTTCAGGCCGGAAATGACGGCTCTGATGCGTGCATCTTCTGACTCCCATTCAGTCTGTTTTCGCTGCCAAAATTCATCCGAGATTTTGCCGTTCAGCTTGTCATCATAGGCCGCGTCCATGCGCCGATGAAGAGCGTCAAGTTCACGCTCCAGGCGTGCCCGCTCAGCAGCGGAACGCTTGTGCATTTCAGCGTGCTCACGTTGGAGTGCCATTTCGATACTACGTGCCACATCGGAAGGCAGGGACACGTCCTTCAGCACGTGCCCCAATTTCTCGGATATGTCTTCTTCGCGAAAGCGTGGCAGTTCACATGGTCCCCGTCCGCCGCTGCAACGGTAGTACACGTACGTGTTCTTCTTTAGCTCCGCCGTCACTGTGCAATTGTCATGTGCGCACGTGAGCATCCCGCGAAATGCAATTTCGTGCTTGCGGTACTTGGGCTTGTTGTGGCCGTGAAGTACGTCCTGGGCACGTGCGTACAAATCGGGGCTTATGAAAGTGGGATGCGTGCC
>JBATYG010000280.1:0-2937 GCA_049673945.1 Occallatibacter sp. | reverse complement strand
CTCTCTACCACCAGCAATCGGAGAAGCCCGCGCAACTCGCCGCTTCCTACGCCGGCCCCTACAAGCTGCTCGTCCACAAGTATTACGTCGATGAGATCTACAGCACCCTCATCGTCAAGCCGCTGTTTGCCTTCTCGCGCTTTGTTCTCGAATGGGTCGTCGATGTCGCCATTCTCGGCGGACTCGCCTGGCTGCTTGGCGGCACCGCCATGCTCGGCGGCGCAATTCTACAACGCTGGCAATCCGGCAACCTCCGTTCTTACGCGGCGTGGCTCGCCTTTGGGGCGGCCGTGCTGCTGCTCTTCGCTCTGGCGCCGTGGAGTGCGATCCTTGCCGGCGCCGGCATTCACCTCGGCTTGGCGGGGCACTAAATGAACGACTCGATACTCACCCTGATCCTTCTCGTCCCGCTTGCCGGTGCAATTCTCATGTCGCTGTTCCCCGATCGCGGCAAGCTGCCTGCGTGGATCGCCCTGTTGACCTCGCTCGTCACCTTCCTTTTCACACTGCATCTTCCGGCACACTTCGTCTCTGGCAATCACGGTTTTCAGTTCGAAGTCAATCGGCCCTGGATTGCAAACCCGGCAATCGCCTATCACGTCGGCGTCGATGGCCTTAGTCTCTGGCTCGTCGTGCTGGTGGGGCTACTTGCCCCCGTGGGCGTCATCGCCAGTTGGAATGCAATCAGGGAGCGCCGCAAGGTCTTCTACGCGCTCTTCCTTGTGCAGCAGACGTCGATGTACGGCGTCTTCATCTCATTGGACCTGATGGTCTATTACGGCTTCTGGGAGCTCTCCCTCGTACCCATGGCGCTTCTCATCGCCATGTATGGCCGCAAGAACGGTCCCAGGGCTGCCACGAAGTTTTTCCTCTACACCTTTATTCCGTCCGCGCCGCTGCTTGTCGCTATCCTCTGGCTCTACGCACGCACCGGCACCTTCAACTTCGTCGAGCTGCGGGACTCCATCGCCAGCGGCGCCATACCCGCCAACGGCCTCTTTTGGGTCGCCCTCGCCTTCCTCTTTGCCTTCGCAGTCAAGGTGCCTGTCTTTCCGCTGCACGGCTGGCTCGCCGACACGTTCGGTGAGGCGCCGGTCGCCATGGCCATGGTCGTTGCCGGCAAGCTCGGCCTCTACTCCATGCTGCGTTTCCACGTCGGGCTTTTCCCCGTGCAGGCCCGCCAAATTGCGCCGCTGCTCATCGCTCTTGCCGTCATCGGGCTGCTCTATGGCGCGTGCCTCGCGCTGGTGCAACGCGATTTCTGGCGCCTGCTCGCCTTCGCCGCATTGAGTCACCTGAGCCTCATCGTCCTCGGCATCTATGGGCTCACCTTCACAGGCTGGGACGGCGCGATCTACCAGATCCTCAACCACGAAACCATCGACGCCGCACTCTTCCTGCTGCTCGGCGCACTTGAGCTGCGCTACGCCACGAGCCAGATCGCCGCGTACGGCGGACTCGCCCCCCGGCTGCCGCAACTGGCGACACTCTTTGTCATTAGCTCGCTGGCCATGATCGGGCTGCCAATGCTTAACGGCTTCATCGGAGAATTCCTCATTCTGTCGAGCACCTTCACCGGTGTGAGCCGCGGATGGGCGATCGCCGCGACGGTCGGCATCATTCTTGGCGCAGCTTACATGCTTTCGCTTGTGCAACGCATCTTCTATGGCCCTCAGAGCGAAATGGCCGCGTCGCAGCCGGCCACTGACCTCCGCCTCGGCGAACTCACTATTCTGTGGCCGCTTGCCGTGCTCATGCTCGTCATGGGGCTTCTGCCCTCGCTCTGGATCAACACCATTGAAAACCGCACCGGGCCGCCCGCACTGAAAGGTTCCACCGTTTTGTCTCAACCACAATCGCTCGACGCGTTGCATGAGGAGGGCCAGTAAATGAACCCCGGCGACGCATACCGCATTCTTCCGGAGATTGTCCTCACCCTCACCGGCATCCTCGTCATGCTGATCGACGCATCGCTCGCTCCGCTTGCCTCGCGCAGGTTTCTCGGCTGGGTTGCGGCTCTGGGCACCACCGCTGCTCTGCTGGCGAGTCTTTGGCAGCTCTCGCTCCCAGTCGGAACCGGCTTCGACGGCACCATCGAGACCAGTCCCTTCACCGTCTTTTTCCACGTCTTGATCTGCGGAATCGTGTTGGCGTGCCTGCTCCTCTCGCTCGATGTGTTGCCCGAGCAGAGCCACCATCAGGGCGAGTACTACGCCCTCATCGTCTTCGGCGCCGTCGGCATGTGCCTGCTCACCGGCGCGGTCGAGTTGCTTCTCGTCTTCATCGCGCTTGAGATTTCATCCATCGCCACCTACATTCTCGCTGGCTATCGCAAGCACACCGGCCGCGGTCCCGAAGCCGCCATCAAGTACTTTCTTCTCGGCTCTTTTGCAACCGCTTTTCTGCTTTATGGAATCGCCCTGATCTTCGGCGTAACCGGCAGCACGCAGATCTACGAGATTGCCCGGTCCACCTACGTTGCCTCGCAACCAGGCGCGGTGCTCACTGCCCTCGCTCTCATGCTCGTCGGCATCCTCTTCAAGGTATCGGCAGCTCCCTTCCACATCTGGACTCCCGACGTCTACGAGGGCGCGCCCACCCCGGTCGTCGCGCTCATGTCCACTGCTCCCAAGGCCGCCGCCTTTGCGCTGCTTCTGCGCGTGGTCTACGAGATGTTTCCAACGTTGCGGTCCACCTGGGCGCCTATTCTCTGGATCGTCGCCGTGCTTTCAATGACGGTGGGCAATCTCGCCGCATTACGCCAGCAGAACGTGAAGCGCATGCTTGCCTACTCGGCCATTGCTCACGCTGGCTATCTGCTCGCCGCCTTCGCGGCGCTTCCGTTCACAGGCGTTCCCGCCGCCGCTTTTTATGTGGCCGCCTACGCGGCCATGAATGTCGGCATCTTCGCAGTCGTCGCCCTGGTTAGCGGCTACG
>JBATYG010000279.1:0-1772 GCA_049673945.1 Occallatibacter sp. | reverse complement strand
CGATTGGCCTGCAGATGCGCCTCAACGGCGGTGAGAGTCATTGGGCAATAGTCGAGGGAATGCGAATTCATTACTACGCAATGGGACCCGACACCGGGCCTGCGGTGGTTCTGATTCATGGGCTCGGCGGCCGCGCAGAAGACTGGGTGAACCTCGCTCCTTACCTGCGGCGGGCCGGCAATCGAGTCTATCTGCCCGACCTGCCGGGGTTCGGGCAGAGCGAGCAGCCGGCGGCGTTTTCTTTTTCTGTGCGGGACCAGGCGGGAGTTGTTGTTGCGTTTCTCGACGCGATGGGTTGCAAGCGCGTGGACCTGGGCGGCTGGTCGATGGGCGGGTGGATCGTGCAGCGCGTAGCGGCGGAGCATCCTGAACGAATACGAAAGCTGATGCTCTTTGACAGCGCGGGGCTCTACGCAAAGCCGGAGTGGGATACGAGTTTGTTCATCCCGATGGATGCGAGGCAGATCACGGAACTGGATGCGCTCTTGATGCCGCATCCACCCTGGGTGCCAGGCTTTGTGGCGCGGGATATTGTGCGCCATGCGAAGCAGAACGCGTGGGTGATCCGTCGCTCGATGGATTCCATGCTGACGGGCCGCGATACCACGGACACGCTGCTGTCGGAGCTGAAGATGCCGGTGCTGATTGTGTGGGGGGCCGAGGATCGCATCATGCCGCTCGCCCTGGGGCAGAGGATGCACGCGCTGATTCCGCAATCGCAAGTGGAGGTGATTGCGGGTTGCGGGCACCTCGCTCCAAACCAGTGCGCGGGTGAGATCGGGCCCAGGGTTGTTGGCTTTCTGCAGCAATAGGCCAGAAGAAAAAAGGCGAGCCATGAGGCCCGCCTTCTTGTTTTTCCGATTAGCGCGGGCTAGACGCTAATGACCTCACAGAGTTCCTTGACCGCGGCTGCGCTCTTTCTGAGGCCGGCATCTTCTTCAGGCGTGAGCTTGATCTCGATGATCTTTTCGAGGCCTGCGGCACCCAGCTTGCAGGGAACGCCGATGTAGTAGCCATCAATGCCGTACTCACCCTGCAGGAAGGCGGCGCAGGGAAGGATCTTCTTCTTGTCCTTGAGGATTGCCTCGACCATCTCGACAGTGGCGGCCGATGGCGCGTAGTAGGCGCTGCCGGTCTTGAGATACTTCACAATCTCGGCGCCGCCATCGCGGGTGCGTTGCACCAGCTCGGCGAGTCGCTCGGAAGCAATGAGCTCGGTGATGGGTATGCCGGCGACGGTGGAGTAGCGGGCCAGTGGCACCATGGTGTCGCCGTGGCCGCCAAGAACGAAGGCGGTGACGTTTTCAACGCTCACGTTCAGCTCCTCGGCAATAAAGGTACGGAAGCGCGCCGAGTCGAGCACTCCGGCCATGCCAATGACGCGTTCGCGGTTGAAGCCCGCCTGCCGGTAGGCCGCCTGCGCCATGGCATCGAGCGGGTTCGACACGATGATGAGAATGCTCTCGGGCGATGCGGCGACAACCTTCTGCACCACGTCGGACATGATCTTGAAGTTGGTATGCAGCAAATCATCGCGGCTCATGCCGGGCTTGCGGGGAATGCCGGCGGTGATGACGACGATGTCGGAGTTGGCGGTATCGGCATAGTCGTTAGTACCGATAATCGAGACGTCGCGCTTTTCGATGGCCATGGCCTGGAGGAGATCCAGCCCCTTGCCCTGTGGCACACCTTCGACTACGTCGATCAGCACCACATCCGCGAGCTCCTTGGCTGCAATCCAATGGGCCGCCGTTGCACCTACGTTGCCGGCG
>JBATYG010000278.1:0-12607 GCA_049673945.1 Occallatibacter sp. | reverse complement strand
GCTTGAGCGGGAGCCACGCCACCGGTACGCGACCGCGAGCGAGATGGAGTGGGAGCTGCTGCACCAGGACCAGGTGGGCGTGTACGATCGCGCGGGACACGCGGCGGGCCGCACGGGCAGCCGGCGTGCGAAGGGAAAGATACTGATCTACGCGGCACTGGTGCTGCTGCCGCTGGCGATCTTCGCGGTGATGCTGCTGGTGGCGAAGAGGTAGCCTTGGTGGCTCTTTCGCAGCGGTCTACCTTCCAGTCCCCGCCAGCGAAATGGTCAACGGCGACGAAAAGTCGTTCACGATTGTGAGATGACCTTCGCGCGCACCGGACTGATTCGGCCGAAATCTGACGTCGACGGTGCAGGTTTCCCGAGTCTTGAGCGGCGCGGTTCTGCAATTGTCGGTTTCAGAAAAATCGCCCCGGATTTCGATGCCAATGATGCGGAGAGGGCCGAGAGTCTCCGCCGTGAGTGTCACGCGCTGCTCGCTGCTCGACGTGCCCACCGGCTGATCTGCTAAGTTCAGGGCGTATGTCGAAGATGCGACCGGCCCCATTTCGACATTGACGGCGATGGCAACCTCCACCTTTCGGCCATCCTGTGTATATATCCCGATTACCTGGACTTTTCCTGGAGATCTCGCTGTCACTTCGCCGTCTCCACTTACTTGAGCGACTGCCGGGTTCATTGACCTGTAGGTGACCTTAGAGGAGTTTCTGACGTCGGTGGTGGTTCCGTCGGCAAATTTGGCGCTCAACAGGATCGGGAGAGATCCGTCTGGACTTCGAAAGTAAAAGACCGGCAGCTGGGTCGTGAGCTTTACCGGCAGATCGGACCGCTCCACGTCAATCTCAATCGGATCCGAGTCCGTTCTCTTTCCAGAAGCGGTTGCTCCCAATGCGGTCATTGGGTATTTCCCGGGGAATGTATTCGCGGGGATTTTGATGGTGAAGCTGGCGGGCATGTCGGTCTGACCGGGAACAAAGCCGATGGGATCCGGACCAACAAGGAGCAAAGCCTTCAGTGGCTCGCCGGTTGAGTTGACCGTGACCGACAAGCTTTCGCCGGGATGAACGATCGCACCATTCGCGGGCGCGGTAATCCGCAAGTTCTGTGCGTATGCTTGCGAGCACGAAAACAGCGCACCGGCGAAGACCAACGAAAGAGGCGTCAAAGATCTCGGCATGGTCACATCAATCTATCAAGCTCAAAGAATGCTGCCGCCGGTGATCTTCGCAGGCGATGCTGCTGGCGGCGAAGATGTAGCGCTGGTGACTCGTTCGTGCGGGTTCACTTTTCAGTTTCCTTCAGCGGGATGTCAAAGGCACTCCCAAAAAAGTTCCGCACTGTGAGATGGTTTTCGCGCGTTCCAGATCAATGATGAGAGCGTGAAATGCCTGCTTAGAATGCGGGCGAGAGCGAAATTAAGTGCGTGCTGAAGTTGACGCGCGAGGTTCTGCGCGGCGCAGAGAGTAGCGGAGAGCGAAATCGATGTGATATTTTTTTGTGCATCCACTCTCTCCTTCTCTGAGCGCGCCGCGACAGGGAAATACCCTTCTTTTATCTCTTGCCGCTTTGATCACAACTCACAAAGATTCAGTGCAGTAGAAATCTTTTGCGTGATGAACATATTTTCGCATTTTTGCGCGCACCCAAGGAGCGCGCACCCGCTTCCGACTGCTATATTGATCTTTCGGGATCAACCAACGTAAAGATTCCTTTTGCATTAAAGCTGATGTACTAACCGCACGTATGTGAGCGTCGGCACAGCACTCACATCGCGACACGAAACGAAGAAAACGAAGCAGGGAAGCATTCATGGCGCAGATATTTGATCGCAGCTCCAATGCTTTGGCTCGCGCGAGCCTGGTGCTGACGGGGCTGATAGTGATCGCACTTGGAGTTACGCTGGATCAGTTGCAGCGCTCTCCCTGGGTTACCCGCCAGGGTCAGCGGCCGGAACAACCGGTCCCCTTCAGCCATAAGCACCATGTGCAGGGCCTGGGTCTTCAGTGCCAGTACTGCCACGTGACAGTAGAGAAGTCGAGCTACGCGGGCATCCCCCCCACAAAGACTTGTATGAACTGCCACGCGCAGATCTGGACGAACGCGCAGCTTCTGCAGCCGGTGCGGGACAGCTGGGCGACGAACCAGTCGCTGGTATGGACGAAAGTGCACGACCTGCCGGACTTCGCCTTCTTCAGCCACGAGATTCACGTGAACAAAGGAATCGGCTGCGCGACCTGTCACGGCAAGGTGGATTCGATGCCGCTGATGTATGCGCAAAACACGCTGCAGATGGAGTGGTGCCTGGACTGCCATCGCAATCCCGCGAAGAACCTGAGACCGACGGCGGAGATCTACAACATGGACTGGTCGAAGCCTTCGGAGGGGAGCCCTGTATGGTGCGCGGTTAAGCAAGTGGAGAGCGGGACGCCGACGGCCGAGAGCGTCAACTGCGTGAGGACCGATCCGCAAAGCGCGCAGCCCGAGATTGCCTCGCTGAGTCTGCCGGGGCAGGCCACGAAGGGCATCGCAAGCGATGTTCCTGGCGCGGTGCTGCCTGCGGCGCTGACCTATCTCAAGTTCACCAGCCAGATGGATCTTGGCCATTTTCTCGAGAAGCAGTACAAGATTCGCACCCCGCGGGAGCTGACCAACTGTGAGGTCTGCCATCGATGAGTCAAGAGCCGAAGGGGATTGCGAACCAGACGGGGAACACCTTGGAAAACGAAACGAACAAGGCTGCCCATGACGCGAGCGGCACGCCGATGACGCTCGCCCAGGTGCGGGAAGAGTTGAAGGGCGTGAAGGGAAAGAAGTACTGGCGCTCGGTTGACGAACTGGCTAACACGGCGGAGTTTCAGGCCGCAGTGGAGCGCGAGTTTCCCAGCGCGGCGCAGGAGTGGATCGATCCGGTTTCGCGCCGCGGCTTCATGAAGCTGATGGGCGCGTCGATGGCGCTGGCGGGCCTGGCCGGCTGCACGAAGCAGCCCGACGAGCCAATTTATCCCTATGTGAAGGCGCCGGAAGACCTGGTGCTGGGCAAGCCGAATTACTTTGCGACGGCGCATCCGTTTGTGACCGGCGCGGTTCCGCTGCTGGTGAAGAGCGACGAGTATCGCCCGATCAAGGTCGATGGCAATCCCGATCACGCATACAACCGCGGATCTTCGGATGTCTTTTCGCAGGGATCGCTGCTCGATCTGTACGATCCGGATCGCTCGAAGGAGACGCTCTTCCACGGAGAAGAGCGCAGCTGGGCGGATTTTACGGAGCAGTTCCGGCTGAAGGTCGCAGGGACCAAGGATGGATCGGGAGTCTATTTCCTGAGCCCGACGATCACCTCGCCCACGCTGGCGCGGCAGTGGGCGGCACTGCATGCGGCCTATCCAAAAGCGGTTCTCGTTCAATATGACCCGGCCGTCGCGGGAACATGGCTGGCGAAGGGGTTGAATGTTCAATACGCGCTGAGCGATGCGGATGTGATTGTTTCGCTCGATGCGGATTTTCTTTCCGGTTCGGCGTCTCCGGGCTTCCACAAGCTGGTGCGCGATTATGCCGACCGGCGCAAGAAGCCTGAAGTCGGCATGAACCGCCTCTATACGATTGAGAGCTCTCCAACGACCACGGGCATGAAGGCCGAGCATCGGCTGGGGCTGCGGGCAAGCGAGGTTCCGGCATTTGCCGCAGAGCTGGCGAAGGCTGTAGGCGTGGCCGGCGTGAATGCGCCGTCGTATGCGTGGACAGCCGAGCAGCAGAAGTACCTTGCCTCGCTGGCAAAGGATCTGAAGGCGAGTGCGGGTAAGAGTGCGGTGCTGCCAGGGCTTTATCAGGACGAATCGGTTGCGGCGCTGGCGCTCGAGATCAACAATGCGCTGGGGAATGTGGGTAAGACGGTGTTTGTGGCTTCGGAGCCCGCGGTTCCGCTTCCCAGCGATCAGATTGCGGATCTCAAGGCGCTGGTTGCCGATCTCAATGCGGGCAAGGTCGACTGGCTCGTAGTTCTGAACAGCAACCCGATTTATGACGCGCCTGCGGACCTGGGTTTCCAATCTGCCTTCAACAAGGCGCAGACGGTGGTGCACCTGGGCGCGCATGTCGACGAGACGGGGCAGATCGCGCACTGGCACATTCCCGCGGCGCACTATCTTGAGTCGTGGTCAGACGCGCGCAGCTATGACGGAACGACTTCGGTGGTGCAGCCGCTGATCGATCCGCTCTACGGCGGCAAGTCCGCGCACGACATGCTGCAGGTGCTGCTGGATGAGCCGATGCTGAGTGCCTACGAGGCTGTGCGGGCGACGCAGAAGGCCTCGATCAAGGGTGACTTCGAGGCGGGCTGGCGCAAGGCGCTGCATGATGGGTGGATTGCGGATACCGCGTATGACAAGGGCGGGTCGGCGAAGGCAGCAAGCGTCACGGTTCCCGCGCCAACCGCGAAGGATTCTCTCGAGATCATCTTCCGGCCCGATCCGAATGTCTATGACGGGCGTTATGCGAACGTGGGCTGGCTGCAGGAGTTGCCCAAGCCGGTGACGAGCCTGAGCTGGGACAACGCCGCGATTATTTCCGGCGCGATGCTGACCAAGCTGGGTCTGGAAGAAGACGACATTGTCGAGATCAGCGTGGGTGGGGGCAGGGTGAAGGCGCCGGTGATTGTCGCGCCCGGCCAACCTGACAATTCCGTTACGGTTTACCTGGGCTATGGCCGCGAGTTTGCGGGGCGCGTGGGCTCGGGAGCCGGTTTCAATGCCTACCTGATTCGCAGCACCTGGGCTCCGTTCTATGCGACCGGCGCGATGCGGAAGATTGACGGCAAGTGGGGCATCGCGATCACCAAGAGCCACTACCAGGATCATCGCTCCGCGCGGTTTGGCGGCGAAGGCGACGGCACGCACTCGCTCGAAGCGAATGAGGCGCTCGGTCCGCGCGGCATCATCCGCTATGCGTCACTCGAGGATTTCAAGGCGAATCCGAACTTCGCCCACGAGGGCGTTGCGCACGATACGCCGGATATGGGTACGTCGCTCTTCCCCAACTGGACCTATACCGAGAACAAGTGGGGCATGTCGATCGACATGAACAGCTGCACGGGCTGCAACGCCTGCATCGTGAGCTGTTATGCGGAGAACAACATCGCGGTGGTGGGCAAGCAGCAGGTGCGCATCGGCCGCAACATGCAGTGGCTGCGCATCGACACCTACTTCGAGGGTGATCTTTCGGCGCCGCGCGCACACTTTCAGCCGATGCTCTGCCAGCATTGCGAGAATGCGCCGTGCGAGCAGGTCTGCCCGGTGGGGGCTACGGTGCACTCGCCCGAAGGCCTTAACGTGATGGTCTACAACCGCTGCGTAGGAACGCGCTACTGCTCGAACAACTGCCCATACAAGGTGCGGCGTTTCAACTTCCTGCTCTACTCCGACTTTGAAACCGACAGCCTGAAGCTGATGCGCAATCCCGATGTCTCGGTGCGCTCGCGCGGCGTGATGGAAAAGTGCAGCTACTGCCTGCAGCGCATCACGGCGGCTCGCATCGAAGCGGACAAGGAGAATCGCGGGATCCGCGATGGCGAAGTGGTGACGGCGTGCCAGCAGGCGTGCCCGGCCTCGGCCATCATCTTTGGCAACCTCAACGACAAGTCGAGCAAGGTGGCCAATCTGGCCGCGAACCAGCGCACGTACCAACTGCTGGCGGATCAGAACACGCGACCGCGCACGACCTATATCGCTGAAGTCTTGAATCTGAACTCTGAACTCGAAGAAGCGCCGGTGGAGCACGATCCGGCAAAGGGTTGACGTCACGATGGCGACCAGAGAAGTGAAACCGAGAAACCCTGGTATCGACCCGGCAACGGGAGAGTTCAGGGTAATTGAACCGACTGAGACATTCCGCTCGATCACCGAGCTGATCTCGCGCATTGTTCTGACGCCGCACACGCCGCTGGGGTGGATGGCCATCTTCGGTATTGCGGGCGCCGGAACGACGATGCTGCTCGTGGCCTTGATATGGCTGTTCCTCAAGGGCGTTGGCATCTGGGCGATCACGCAGCCGGTGGCGTGGGGCTTTGCCATCATCAACTTCGTATGGTGGATCGGTATCGGCCATGCCGGAACGCTGATCTCCGCAATTCTTTTGCTCTTCAAACAGACGTGGCGCAACTCCATCAGCCGTTTTGCAGAAGCGATGACGATTTTCGCTGTTTGCTGCGCCGGGTTGTTCCCGTTGATTCACGTAGGCCGGCCCTGGCTCGGGTACTGGCTGTTCCCGCTTCCCTTCACGATGACCGTGTGGCCGCAGTTCAGGTCGCCATTGCTTTGGGACGTGTTCGCGGTTTCGACCTACGCCACGATCTCAGTGGTCTTCTGGTATGTCGGGATGATTCCCGATTTTGGGACCTTCCGCGACCGCGCAGATTCAAAGATCGGGCAGTATTTCTATGGAATGCTCTCCTGGGGCTGGCGCGGTTCGATTCGCCACTGGATGCGCTATGAGACCGCATCGCTGCTGCTGGCAGGCCTGGCGACGCCGCTGGTGCTTTCCGTGCACACAGTCATCAGCTTCGACTTCGCCGTGGCGGTTCTGCCCGGCTGGCATACGACGATCTTTCCGCCCTATTTCGTGGCCGGCGCCATTTATTCCGGCTTTGCGATGGTGCTGACGCTGGCGATTCCGCTGCGCAAGTTCTACCACCTTGAGACCCTGGTGACCGAGCGCCACATCGACAACATGGGCAAGGTCATGCTGGCGACGGGCTTCATCGTGGCTTACGGGTACGGCCTGGAAGCATTCATGGCATGGTACTCGGCGTCGCATTGGGAAGCTTTCACGTTCTGGAACCGCATGTTCGGGCCCATGGGCTGGGCCTACTGGTCGCTCATCACCTGCAACCTGGCGATTCCGTTGACAACGCTGTGGTCGAGAAAGCTTCGTACTTCGATCACTTACATGTTCATACTTTCCATCATCGTCAACACGGGCATGTGGCTTGAGCGCTTCGTGATTATCGTGACGAGTCTCACTCGCGATTTTCTGCCTTCGGCATGGGGCACGTATCGCGCGACCAAGTGGGACTACATGACCTTCGTCGGCACGCTGGGTATGTTCACGTTTCTGTTCTTGCTGTTTGTGCGCTTCCTGCCCATGATTCCGATGAATGAAATCCGCATGATCCTGCCCGGGGCGAAGATCAAGCCGAAAGCGGCAGCGGAGGCTGGTGACTGATGCCTGCACGTGAAGGGACCTACGGCCTTCTGGCCGAATTCGACACTCCTGGCGACCTGGTGAGGGCCGCACGCCAAGCGCACGAGGACGGGTGGCGCCGGCTTGACTGCTACACGCCGTATCCAGTGGAAGAGGCTGCCGAAGCCATTGGCTTTCACCGCAACAAGGTGCCGCTTATTACCTTGATTGGCGGTTTGATGGGCCTTGCGGCGATGTTCTCGCTGGAGACGTGGATTTCAGTGTTGGCGTACCCGCTGGATATTGGTGGCCGCCCGACGTACTCCTGGCCGGCGTTTGTGGTGCCTGCCTACGAGTGGACGATTTTGTGGGCTGGGTTGTCGGCGGCATTCGGGATGATGGCTCTCAACGGACTTCCACAGCTGTATCATCCGCTGTTCAACGCGCCGAACTTCCGCGATGGCGCAACGACGGACAAATTCTTCCTGTGCCTCGAAGCGCTAGACCCGAAGTTCGACCTGGTGGACACGAAAGCATATCTGAATAACTTCCAGCCGGTTTCATTGGTGGAGGTGGAGTACTAATGCCGAACAGGGGTCAGAGATCGGGGAACTGGAGCCAGTTGCGCGGCCTGCGTACACGCGCGTTCGCCGGCGGCGGGATTGCACTGATGCTTTTGATTGCCGGCTGCCGCCAGGACATGCATGATCAGCCGAAGCTGATTCCGCAGCGCGGGTCGGCGATGTTTGCCGATCATCGCGGGGCGCGGCCGCAGGTGGTGAATACGGTGGCGCGCGGGCAGCTGAACGAAGAGAGCTACTTCTACACGGGCGTCGTGCAGGGCGCGAACGGGTACCGCGAAGAGCGCAATGAGATGCCGTTCCCGGTGACGATGCAGGTGCTGGAGCGCGGGCAGGAGCGGTTCAATATCTACTGCACGCCGTGCCACTCGCGGGTGGGCAACGGTCTGGGCGAGATTGTGTACCGCGGCTACAAGCCGGCGGGCAATCTGCACGACCAGGTGCGGATGTCGCAGCCGCTTTCGCACTACTTTTACGTGATGACGCATGGCTACGGGGCGATGCCGGATTACTCCGCGCAATTGACGCCGGTCGATCGCTGGGCGGTAGCGGCGTATATCCGCGCGCTGCAGCTGAGCCAGGCGGCGACGCAGGCCGATGTGCCGGCAGGCGCGCAGGTGAAGAGCCTCAAGGAGATTGCAGCCGAGGACGACCTGCCACCGAGCTATGCGGGTCCGTGGGAACTGCCTTCGACCGCGGTGCAGGCGAATCCGCCGGTGGCGGGCGAAGGAACGCCGGCGATGGCTCCGGCGAACACGGCGAATCCGAAGTTTCTGACTCCAGCAAGCAAACCGGCCGCAGGGGCCGCGAAGTAAGGACAAGGACGGATGGCACACGACACACACGCGGCATCACACGCCAAGACGCTTCCCGCGGATCTGCGCGCGCCGGCTTTTGTAGATGGCTGGAGATCGCGCGCGCTGATTGTGGGCGTGATCTTCACGGTGATCGCAGCGGTACTCGCCTTCTTAGATGGTTCGATCACGCACGTGCTGCGCGCATGGGTTCTGGGGACAACACTGACCTTCGGCTGGGCGGTCGGCGGCCTCGCGCTGCTGATGGTGCAATACTGCTCCGGCGGCAAATGGGGTCTGCTGCTGAGGCGGCCTCTCGAAGCCGCGAGCCGCACGCTTCCGCTGGTGTTTATCTACTGGCTGGGTCTGGCCTTCTCGATCAAGAGGCTCTACCTGTGGGCGCAGTACACCAATGTGAGCGACACGGCGGCGGCGCTGAAGAGCGGCCTCATCACGGAGATTCAGGCTCACTGCCTCAACTTCAAGCGTCCGATGCTGAACCCAGGGACGTTTCTCTGGGTAAACCTGCTGTGCTTCGCCATCTGGGCGTTCTATGTGTGGCGGCTCAACTCGCTGGGATTGAAGCGGGATTCCGATTCGCCGGCGAACACGCCTTACTGGATCAAGAAGCTCGAGAACATCTCCGGGCCGGGCATCGTCGTCTATTCACTCACGATGACCGCCGCGGTCATCTACTGGGTTATGTCGATGGATGTCACCTGGTTCTCGTCGGTCTATGGGCTGCTGTTCCTGGTTGGGCAGGGCTACTCGGTGCTGGCCTTGAGCATCTTTGTGTCGCTGCTGCTTTCAAAGGGCGAGCCGTTCAAAACGATTCTGCGGCAGACCGAGCAGCACGATCTTGGCAAGCTTGCCTTTGCCTTCGTGATGCTGAATATCTACCTCGCCTTCGGCCAGTTCCTGATCATCTGGTCGGGCAACCTGCCGGAAGAGATTCCCTGGTATCTGGACCGCATCCGGGGGCACTGGGGCATCATCGTCACACTGGACTTTATCTTCCACTGGCTGATTCCCTTCACGATGCTGCTGTCGCGCGACATCAAGCGCAACAAGAGGCGGCTGATGTGGGTGTGCGGGTGGATGATGTTCGCCAAGGCCTTCGATCTGTTCTGGCTGATCGAGCCGAACTTTAAAGACGCGGCGCGCAACCTGCATTTCAGCTGGGGAATCCTTGAGTACATCGCGGTGCCCGTGGCGATGTCGGCGTTCTGGTTCGCTTTCTACTGCGTGCAGCTGAAGGCGCGGCCACTGGTGCAGATTAACGATCCGCATGTGGCGGAGATTCTGGAGCCTGAACATGCAACAGCCTGATCATAACGAGTTCCTTGATCCGACCGGCCCCAGGCGCGAAGAGATCGATACGTCGGCGGGGTACGAGCAGACCGATGTGCGCGTGACGGGCATCGTGGTCTTTCTCACGGCGCTGTCGATCCTGGTGGCGGTCTGCGGCGTTGTTTCCTACGGTGTGGGCAAGCTGATCAACTCCCACATGAACAGGGAAGACGGGCCGAACAACAAATGGACGACATCGGTGAACATCCGGCAACTGGGCAACCTGCCGAGCGACCCGGCGATGCAGCAGAAGGTGGCCGAGTTGACGCAGCAGTTCCCCACGCCGCGCGTGCAGACCGACGACGGCAACCAGGACCTGGTTGACCTGCACCAGAAGGAAGACCTGCTGTTGAACAACTACAGCTGGGTCGATCGGTCGAAGGGCACGGTGCGCATTCCGATCGAGCGTGCAATGGAACTGGTGGCGCTGCGTGGCCTGCCAGTAGCGCAGGCGGCGCCGCAGGAGCCGTTGATGGCGGGCGATTCGCAGCCGAAGATTACGACGCCCTTGACGAATGGATTTGCCAGAACCTCGTATGAGCAGGAACTGACGGCTGCCAAGGCAGCGGAAGAAAGACAGAAGCAGTAAAGACGGAGGCAGGTTGTGAAGCAGGGCACGGACACAATGCGGAAGAATTGGCGAACGGTAGTGGTCCAGATCGTCGCGGCCGCGGGTGTGGTGTGCCTGATGAGCGTACCAGCCCTGGCGCAGGTTTCCGGCTACGGCGACAAGCAGATGGGCCCGCAGAACTCCACGCCGAGTCTGTTGAACAAAGTGGGCATCTCGCAGAATCTGAACAAGCAACTGCCGCTGAATCTCACCTTCACGGACGAGGCGGGCAAGGCAGTGCACCTGAGTGACTACTTTGGCAGAAAGCCGGCAATCCTGGCGCTGGTTTATTACCGCTGCCCAATGCTGTGCTCAGAAGAGCTGAACGGCCTGACGAGCGCGCTCAGGATGGTGCGGTTCACACCAGGCAAGGATTTCAGCGTCATCGTGGTGAGCATCGACCCCAGTGAAGGCCCGGATCTGGCTGCGGCGAAGAAGCGCACCTACCTGAAGCAATACGGGCGTCCGGAGACAGCAGACGGCTGGCATTTCCTTACCGGAACGCAGCCGAACATCGATGCGCTGACGGAGGCCGTGGGCTTTCGCTACGTGAAGCTCAGCGTGCCGGGCAGCTCGGTGCCGCAGTACGCGCATGCCAGCGCGATCCAGATCGTGACACCGGAAGGCAAGCTGGCGCAGTACTACATGGGCGTCGAGTACTCGCCCAAGGACATGCTGCTGGGGCTAAACGAGGCATCGTCGAACCGGATCGGTTCGCCGGTCGATAACATTCTTACGTACTGCTACCACTACGATCCTCAGACGAATACGCACTCGCTGATTGTGGCGCGGGTTGTGCAGCTTGGCGGAGCGCTTACGCTCCTTCTCCTTGGCGGATTCATGTTTATTATGTTTCGCCGGGATTATCGGCAGGTGCATGAGCCCCAAAAGAAACCACCGGTGACTGAAGCAAAGGTGAACGGATAACGGAATGTCTCACATTAGTCCAGTACTGTGGCAGTTCCTCGTCAAGTGGTTGACGAACTTCTCGCTCTTTCCCCCGGAGGCGTCGAAGATCGCGCCGGAGATGGATGCGCTGTACTTTTTCATGGTTCTCGTCAGTCTTGTCGGGTTGACGATCGTCCTTCTGCTCGTGCTGAGCTTCTCGGTTCTTTACAGCAAGAGGCGGCATCCGGTTGCGGTGCAGATCGAAGGATCGACGCTGCTGGAAGCGACGTGGACGATTATCCCGCTCGGTCTTTTCCTGGTGATGTTCGTGTGGGGCGCGCTGATTTATTTCCGCGTGTACACGCCGCCGGCCAACGCCATGAATATCTACGTGGTGGGCAAGCAGTGGATGTGGAAGGCGGAGCATCCCGGCGGCCAGCACGAGATCAATTCGCTGCACGTGCCGATCGATGTGCCGGTGCAGCTAACGCTGATCTCGCAGGACGTCTTTCACAGCTTTTCGATTCCGGCATTTCGCGTGAAGCGCGAGGCGATTCCCGGGCGCTACTCATCGGTGTGGTTTGAGGCCACCACGCCGGGCACATACCACCTTTTCTGCACGCAATACTGCGGCACGGACCACTCGCACATGATCGGCGAGGTGGTGGCGCTCTCGCAGGACGACTATAAGAAGTGGCTGGCCGGCTCGACCAGCGGCTCCTCTCTGGCACAGAATGGCGAGAGGCTGTTTGCCAGCCTCAGCTGCAACGCCTGCCACAACGCGCGGCCCGATTCGCGGGGTCCGAGCCTCGTGAATGTCTACGGCTCGAAGCTGACGCTCGCCAACGGACAGAGCATTGCAGTGGACGACGCCTATCTGCGTGAGGCGATCCTGAATCCTTCGCAACACATCACCCAGGGTTTTGCGCCGATTATGCCCACGTACCAGGGGCAGGTCAGTGAGGAAGGCGTGATTTCCCTGGTGGAATACATCAAGAACCTCGACTCGGATTACCGCATCCAGCAGACGACAACAACGACGACCTTGCCGCCTGAGATGGAAACTAAGACGAGCCAAGCTCCCGCAGCAAAAGGGATGGTGAAGCAATGAGCGACACAATCGTCAGTCTTCCCGACCAGTCCACGGCCCGGATTCCCAGGATGAACTATCTCAGCAAGGAGAACGGCCTGCTGAGCTGGCTGCTTACGGG
>JBATYG010000277.1:0-2553 GCA_049673945.1 Occallatibacter sp. | reverse complement strand
CTCTTCACTGAGCTTGAATTCACATCGCTTCTGCGCGAGCTTGAGCCAGCCGCCACTGGCCCTTCTGCCGAGTTGATCGAGGAGCCAACTGCCCAGCAGGCAGCAGAGTTCTACGCTGCCGCTCGCGAGGGATTCGCCTTCGCGCTCGATGCCGCGGAGCCCCTCGCCGAAGAGAAAGACGATGAGGCCACGCCGCAGAATCTTTCTCTTCTCGATGTCGTTGAAGAAG
Organism: Occallatibacter sp.; assembly: GCA_049673945.1. Lineage (GTDB taxonomy): Bacteria > Acidobacteriota > Terriglobia > Terriglobales > Acidobacteriaceae > Telmatobacter. The sequence continues at coordinate 2,324 of JBATYG010000277.1, read as the reverse complement.
CGGAGAAGAAGACGCAGTCCAGCATCGGCGTGAGCGCAGATGCGGCAAGAGGCCTGCGCCTCGCTCTCACGCCCGAGCTGAAGGCGCTCTTCGCGGACCCTGATGTGCCCAAGCGCGTGCACGACTGGAAACTCGCGCTCCACGTACTGCACGGTCTCGGCGTCGAAATGCACGGCGCGATCGACGACAGCATGCTGCTCTCCTACGGGCTTAATCCTACCCATGCCACGCAGGCGCTTGACGACGTCGTGGCGCGCAGCGGACAGACGCCTCCTTCCACGCTCGCCGCGGCTGCAGCCGCCGTCGAGGCTCTCACACCGCGCCTGCGCGAAGACGCGGAAGATAGCGGTGTCGCTTCCGTGTACACAAAGATCGATCTTCCTCTCGCACCGGTGCTCTACCGCATGGAACAGGCTGGTGTGCGGATCGATATCGCCGTACTCGATGGTCTTTCGAAGCGCTTCGTCTCAGAGATTGATCGTGTCGGCGAGCGCATCTTCGCGCTGTCCGAGCGCCGCTTCAACATCAACTCACCCAAGCAGCTCGGCGAAGTGCTCTTCACGCACATGGGTCTGCCTGCGCCCGTCGTGCGCGGCAAAGGCAAAGCCATCTCCACGGCGCAGGACGTGCTCGAGCAGCTTGCCGAGAAACACGAAGTCCCGCGCCTCGTGCTTGAATACCGCCATCTCGCCAAGCTCAAATCCAATTACGTCGATGCCCTGCCCCTGCTTGCCGATGCCGAGTCGCGCGTGCACACAACGTTCCAGGCCGCTGCCACTGCCACCGGCCGTCTCTCTTCCGTTAATCCAAACCTGCAGAACATTCCCATTCGCACTGAGCTGGGCCGTGAAATCCGGGCCGCCTTTGCGGCTGCGCCGGGCACCGAGCTTCTCTCCGCCGACTACTCGCAGATCGAGCTCCGCCTGCTCGCGCACTTCAGTGAAGACCCACTGCTCGTCCGCGCCTACGCCAACAACGATGACATCCACACCCTCACCGCGAGCGAGGTCTTCGGCGTGCCCCCCGACACCATGGATAAGGAGACACGCAATCGCGCCAAGGCGGTGAACTTCGGCATCGTTTACGGTATCTCCCCCTTCGGCCTTGCCGCGCAGCTCGGCATTCCGCAGGCCGAGGCGCGCGCTTATATTGACCGCTACTTTGCGCGCTACCAGGGCGTACGGGAGTTCATCGAAAAAACGCTCGCCGCCACGCGCCGCGAGGGCAGCGTTCGCACTATGTTCGGCCGTATGCGGCCCATCCCCGATATCGAAAGCCGCAACCCCAACCAGCGCGGTTTCGCCGAGCGCACCGCAGTGAATACTCCGCTGCAGGGCACCGCCGCCGACCTCATCAAGCTGGCCATGATTGCGCTCGACCGCGAAATCTCCGCCCGAAAGCTTAAGACCCGCATGGTCCTTCAAGTTCACGACGAGCTGCTCTTTGAAGTGCCGGTCGAAGAAAGGGCCGAGGTCGAAGCTCTCGTGCGCACCGAGATGGAAAGCGTGGTACAACTCAAGGTACCGCTGGTGGCCGATCTCGGCTTCGGCCCAAACTGGCGCGATCTCTAGCACTCCCCAACACTCCCCGGAGCAGATGCGATGACAACATCCCAGGAAATCTCGGCCGCAAACGCCGGCACCTTCACCATCGGCGGCGATCTCACCGTCAACCGGCTCGGCTACGGAGCAATGCGTATCACCGGGCCCGGTATCTGGGGACCGCCGAAGGACAAGCCTGCCGCGCTTGCCACCCTACGCCGCGCCGTTGAGCTCGGCGTCAACCTTATCGACACAGCAGACTCCTATGGGCCCGAAGTCTCCGAGGACCTTATCGCGGAAGCCCTCTTTCCCTACCCTGCTGGCCTCGTGATCGCGACCAAGGCCGGTTGGGAGCGCATCGGCCCCGGCCAGTGGATTCATAATGGCAGCCCCAAGCATCTCACCGAGGCCGTCGAAGGCTGCCTCAGGCGGCTGCGCCTCGCGCGCATCGACATCTTCCAGTTTCATGTGCCTGACCCGGCCGTTTCGTTTGAAGGCTCGATTGAGGCGCTGGCCAAGCAGCGCGATCTCGGCAAAATCCGCCACGTCGCGCTCTCCAACGTCACGCGCGAGCACATTGAGCGCGCCCGCAAGATCGTTCCCATCGTCTCAGTGCAGAACCGCTACAGCTTTGCCGATCGCGAATCGGACTTCATCGTCGATCACTGCGAGCAAAACGAAATCGCATTCATGCCCTGGGCGCCGCTCGGCCAGGCGCGCAACGCGCATGAGGCCCTCGATGCTGCAGCGGCAACTCTCCACGCCACTCCGCTGCAGGTAGCC
>JBATYG010000276.1:0-4447 GCA_049673945.1 Occallatibacter sp. | reverse complement strand
ATCAATGTTTCGCCGCGCATCGATCTGCAGGTTGGCAGCAAAGATACGCTCACGCTGCGTTACCAGTTCTACTACGACAGCGAATCGGGGAGCCTCGACAACACGCAGCTTCCCTCGCAGTCGATCTCAAGCAGATCGACCGAGCATACCTTCCAGATGAGCGACGCGCACATCATCAACGATCGAATGGTGAACGAAACGCGCTTTGAATACCGGCGCGCCCTCGAAGCGGACATGCCGGTCAGCACCGATCCCGAGCTCATGGTCAACGGCAACTTCACCGGCGGCGGCGCATCAAGCCAGACCGAGCATGATCACCAGGATCACTACGAATTGCAGAACTTCACCACTATGAGCGCTGGCGCCCACGCCCTGAAGTTTGGCGCGTGGCTGCGTGATACCCGCGACGCCAACTCGTCGAATGGCTATCGCAACGGGATTCTAACCTTCACCTCAAATGGATACGCCGATGCGCTGACCGAGTTAGGGAAAGGCCAGAACATCAACACCCTTAGCGACGACATTGAGAACGTCGTCGTGGGCGTGGGGCGCACCGACTACACGGCCAACGTCTTTGACGGCGCGCTGTTTCTGCAGGATGACTGGCGCGTCAACCCGCGTCTTACGCTTTCGGGCGGCATCCGCTGGGAGACGCAGAATCACATTGCCGACCACAGCGACTGGGCTCCGCGCGTAGCCCTGGCCTACGCGCTCGACGCCAAAGGCAACAAGCCGGCGAAGACGGTGCTGCGCGCCGGATACGGCATCTTTTACGATCGCGTGCAGATTGCCAATATCCTCGCGGCCACGCAGCAGGCGGTCAACTCCGGGCAGATTCGGGTCACAACCACATCCGCGAGCTGCCTCAACGGCACAAGCCTGACCGCCATCGATTTCTCAGGCTGCCTGCCGCCGGCGCCGTACAACACCACACCTGAAAGCACGGTGGTGACGATCGCGCCTAACTTCCAAGCTCCGCGTACGCACCAGATCGGCGCCAGTCTCGAGCGCCAGGTGTCGAAGACGACGACGGCGACGATTACTTACCTTCGCTCTGACGGCGAGCACCAGGTAGTGACGCGCAATGCCAACGCATTTCTGCCCGGGACGTTTCAGTATGGCAGCGCGACTCTCACCGGTGTTCGGCCGAATCCCGCGCTGGGCATCGTGGACGAATACTACCCTGAGGCAGTCTTCAAGCAGAATCAGATGATCCTGAATGTGAATGCGCGCCTCTCGCCCCGCTTCGGCATCTTCGGTTTCTATAATCTCTCGTTTGCCAACACCAATGGCGCGGGTGGCGAGGCTTCAAACTCCTACGACCTCAATCAGGACTACGGGCGCGCGGCCTTTGTTAATCGCAACATGGTCTTTCTGATGGGCAACTACACAGGGCCGTGGAACATTCGCTTCAATCCTTTCCTGATTGCCCAATCGGGCAAGCCCTACAACATCGTGGCCAGCAACGACCTCACGGGCGACAACTTCTTCAACAATCGCCCCGCGTACGCGGATAACTCCGAGTGCTCTTCGGGCAGCGGCCGGTACGTGACGACAGATTTTGGATGCCTCGATGTGCTTCCGGAGGCCGGCGAAACCCCGATCCCGGTGAACATGGGCAACAGCCCGGCCTCGGTGGCCTTCAACCTGCGCGTTAGCCGTTCCTTTGGCATCGGTCCCAAGGTTGAATCGAGCGCCAACTACAACGGCGGCCCTCAGGGGGGAGGTCCCCCAGGAGGAGGCGGCCGCCGTGGTGGCGGTGGCCCCGGCGGCGGCTTCGGCCCTGGCGGCTTCGGAGGCGGTGGCGGCGGCCCACGCGGCATGTTCGGTCAGGGAAGCAGCCGCAAATACAGCCTGACTTTCAGCGCGCAGGCACTGAACCTCTTCAACAACGTGAACTACGGAACTCCGACCGGCACCGTCGGTTCGGATGAGGTTAAGGACGCGGACGGCAACCCGCTCTACTTCACGCCCGGAAGCATGTTCGGAAAATCGCGCGGTCTCGCTGGCCGCATCTTCAGCCAGGGACCGGCATCACGGCGCATCTACTTCCAGGCGGTCTTCTCGTTCTGATCTATCAATGCAAGAAGAGCAAGGGAGAGCCGGGGCAATTGCCTCGGCTCTTTTTCTGTGTTCAACGCGCCGAGACCGTTGAGGCATGCGCCGCAGGAAAGGCATCTGCCAGCGAGACGACCTTCATCTGCATCTTCAAAGCATCGAGCGAGGCCGTGCTCGTCACGGTAACTTCGCGCGTCTCGCCGGGCAGCAGATCGAAGTAGTTGTCTGAGAGCTCGGCATCGAGATTTCCAAACGAAAGGTATACATCGCGCGCCAGCACGGGCGACGTCACGCGCACTTTGTAGCTGCCGTTGGCGCCGGCGGCTTCAACATTCAGCGCTGCCGCAGCGAGATGAATCTCTTTGGTTGGCGCGAGGTAGATGAGGTTGCGTGAGAGCTCTTCGGTGCCCGCCGTGAGATCCGCGACAACGAAGAGGCTCGATGTATCCGTCGCGCCGGCTTGCGTGAGCCGCGCCAGAGGCCACTCAAGATAGACCTTGCTTGCCAGCGGATCAATCCTGACGGCCTGCGTTTCCTCCAGCAGCACTTTGCCCGTAAAAGTCATCAGGCGCACGCGCAGCGTTGCGAGCTGGGCCGTTGTCCTATCCGATACAACGTATACCTTGACAGCGCCGGCCTCGACATGAGGTGAAACGAGAACCGGCGCGTAGAAGCGGCGTGCGTAGTATTGCAGCGCCTTCCATCGGCCGTAGGAATCGATGCTGGACCACGACGCGACGGGCCAGCAGTCATTCAGTTGCCAGAAGAGCGAGCCCATCGTATCGGGACGGCTGCGGCGAAAATGCTCCGCCCCCACCTTGATGCCCTCTGCCTGCAGCACCTGGCTCACATAGAGAAAGCTGGCGAAGTCCTTCGGCTCCGGATAGTCGCGCAGCAGGTAATCGTGAATGATGGAGTTGCCTTCGTTATTTTTTTGATGCACGAGCATCACAGGAGTGAAGATGCTGGTGCGGTCTTCCGGCTGCGTGAAGGCCTCGATGCTGCGCATCTCGGGGAATGACTGAAATCCGTACTCGGTAACGAAGCGTGGGTGGTGCGTTTCGTAGGTTGAGAATGGAACGCGCCCGTGCCATACGTCCCAGATGTGCGCGTCGCCGCTCTGGTAACTGTCGCTCAGCTCTTCGTAGTCAGCGCTGGGCGAGCTCGGCCAGTACGGCGTCTCCGGTGCAAGACGCGCGACCACACGATTCAGAATGCCGCTGAATTCGGTGAGGTAGTCCTGCCACATCTGGAACTTCACATTGGCCGGCAATTTATCGCGGCCATTCCAGTTCAGCGCAACCTCGGTTTCGTTGTTGCCGCTCCATAGCACGATGCTGGGGTGATTCCGCAAGCGGCGCACCTGGTCTTCTGCTTCCGCCTCGATGTTCTGCTTGAAGTCGTAGGTGCCAGGCTGCCAGTCATTGCCAAACATAAAGTCCTGCCATACCATCAGCCCAAGCTCGTCGCAGATCGCATAGAAGTCGTCGCTCTCATAGTAGCCGCCGCCCCAGTGGCGAATCATGTTCATGTTGGCGTCGCGCGCCGACTGCAGAATGCGTCTGTAATCCGCCGTCGTCACGCGGTTGGGGAAGCTGTCGAAGGGAATGACGTCGGCGCCCTTGGCAAAGACAGGAATTCCGTTCACATCGAACTCGAACGACCGTCCCCACTGGTCCACATCGCGGCGCAGCACAATCGAGCGCAGGCCCGTCTTCACGCTGCGCTGGTCGGCCTGCCTGCCCTCAATCGCCACCTGCGCACTGAACTGATAGAGCGGCTGGTCGCCGTAGCCCGCCGGATACCAGAGCTTCGGCTGGCGAATCTCCACCGGCACGTCGATGACGTTGTTGCCCAGGTGTAGCTGCGTGTTGACGGCAAGCGTCACCGGCTTTCGATTATCGGCGTAGCGCACCGCGACCTGGGCCGGCCCGATGCTGGTGGAGTCAATCTCGACCTGCGCGTCGAGATGCGCAACTTCCCTGCTGACGTCGCGCTGTTGAATGACGAAGTCGCTGATCCGCGCCTTATCCCACGCCTCGATGCGCACCGGCCGCCAGATGCCGCTGGTGACGAAGCGCGGCCCCCAGTCCCATCCATATTCATAAGCGGCTTTGCGGATATACGTCTTCGGCGCGGTCTTCGTGCGGGTTTGCCAGGGGTCGAGCGCGGCTGCCCCCTCCGCTGCTTTTGCCGGCGAGAGAAAAACAACGCGAAGCTGATTGCTGCCGGCGTGAAGATGGCCCTTCGCGGCGATGCGCCAGGTGCGAAACATATTGTTCGCGCTCAGAACGGGCGCTCCGTTGATCTCAACCTGGGCTGCGGCATCAAGGCCATCGAAGACCAGGTCTACATTCGAACAGGCAAGCATCGCCGGGGGCACGTCGAA
>JBATYG010000275.1:0-4598 GCA_049673945.1 Occallatibacter sp. | reverse complement strand
GAGTAGAGCATGGCCGAGGCATGGCCGTTCGAGAGCACGAAGCGATCGCGGTCGGCCCACTTCGAGTCGGCCGGGTTGTGCTTCATTAGCTTGTTGAAGAGCAGGTAGGCCATGGGGGCGCAACCGAGAGGCGCGCCGGGATGCCCGCTGTTGGCCTTTTCGACGGCGTCGACGGCAAGCAGGCGCAGTGTGTCAACGGAGAGCGCGTCAATCGAGAGTGCTGAAAGTGTGGCAGCCATGCTTCACGAATCCTTTCGGTAGGAGGGTCGCTCTGGAACTGGACCTGGGTGGGAGCATCAAAGGCGCGTTGTTGGCCGAATGCGTCGCGGGAAATTTTTATTCCCTGTCAGCTCGCCTCAATCGTTACGACCTCATTGTAACCAAGCCAGCGGCCCTCGTCTGTCCAGTGGAGCGTCCATGAGAGTGATTCGGTGGTCTTTGCTGGCGGGGCAGGAATGTCGGCAAAGTAGCCCGCCGAACCGATACTGTGAGCGGTCGCGGTTGTGGAGGTCTTCCAGCCGTCGATTGACCAGAGGACATCGAACTTCGATCCGTCGAGGATGCGCAGTCTCTTACCGGCGGCGATTTTATGGATTGGGCGCCGCAGGGTGAAGATTTCGATATCGCGGCAGAGGGCGCGACGGCCTTGCGGGTCGCAATAGCGGGCATAGACGCGATCGATGCGATCGAAGACCTTGCCGTCAGCGGCTGAGTGGAGTAGCTTAAGATATTCGGCGTGAGCCCAGACGAGAGGCACGGCAGAGCCGTCGGGATGGCCCAGTTGCAGGCCCTGGGCGGGCCGGTTTGGTTCGTCCCAGACCTGCTCAGGCAGCAACTGGCCGGCGGTAGCAAAGCGCTCGTAGGTTGCGATGAGCGCGGAGATGTCGTGACCAGCGGCGAGCTCATAGTGGGCGCGCTCGCCGATGAGCAGAGGCCACACGCGGCCCTGGCCCCAGCCGAGGAAGGGTCCTCCGTCCGGACGCTGACCGTAACCATCCCAGTTGTAGCGGAGCCAGCCCGGGCCCTGGGGCAGATCGCGTTTGAGCACGGCGTCGACAACTTTGAGCGAGTCGATGATCAGGGGATCGTCAGCGCGGCGGACACCGTAGCGGACCAGCTCAAGAAAGCCGGCATCGATGATTTCGCGGGCCTCAAATTCATCGCGGGTTCCGGGCGGGCGGTTGGCGATGCGGATGACTTCAGTGCCGGCGCCTTCGGCGGAGCAGGCTTCGCCCTGCTCGGGCGGCCGGATGCGCATGTAGTGGCGGGGAATTTCGGGAACGAGAACGCCGCGGTTGGTGACCGTCCAATCCTCGAGGTGGCTTTCGATCCAGTCGGCAAAGTCCTCGTAGGCGCAGGCGATCTCGTCTGCGTCGTGAGCGCGCGCGTACTCCGCGGCACAGATGAGCGAGGCAATGACGGCGGCGAGGGTTGAGGGCGAGTAGCCGGCATTTTCTTCCCAGCGCTCCTGGTTTGTGACGGGCGCGTGCGCGAGCAGGAAGCCGGCCGCGCGCTCGATGAACGGGAAGATATTGATTTCGGCGAGGCCGCCGGCCTTCCAGAGTCGCCAGGCCAGGATGATGGGGAAGGCCACCTCGTCGAGCTGGATGCCGTTCCAGTAGGGCCGGCCGTCAACCCAGAAGTTCTGCGCGAAGCCGCCATCGGGCTTCTGCGTGCAGGCGAGGTAGACAAGGGCGCGGCGAGCGGTTTCGGTGCGTCCGCAGGCGAGCAGGGCAGTTGCGGTCTGCACCATATCGCGCGTCCATACGAGGTGGTAGCCGCCGAGGTCGTCATCTCCCTTGGCCTGGCCCCAGGGGATCGATGCGGAGGCGACGAAAGCGCCGGAAAAGGTCTTGTCCTCATGCGCGAGCAGAACGTTGTGGCTGGTGCGCATAAGCTTGCCGCCGTCGCCAGTTTTGGGTGCGAGCCACTCGGGATTGGCGACGCGGTGCCACTGCTCAATGAAGCGGGTGCGATGCTCTGAAAAAGGACTGGCGAGGGAGACGAGAGTCTTCTGCAAGGCGGTGTGGCGGCCCTGGCCGATGCCGATGGCGAGTACGAACTCGCGGGAACCGTCTTCGCCCGGGGCGCCGAGGTTGACCTCGCCGAAGATTGCGATGTTGCCGTTGGTGGCCGAGCCGAACTCCCAGTCCATGTGTTTGTTGTCCATTACGTCGCTCCAGCCGTCACTTTGGCCGACGAAGCCGCAGCTCGCGCGGGAGAAGCCGCAACTGGCGGACATGGCAAGCGACCACTGGTTCTTCCAGGCAAGCAGCATGCGGTGGCCGGCGACGTCGATGACGCGTGCAGTGTTGCCGGCGCCGCCGCGATCGAGATGCGGGGCGAGCAGGGCGTAGACCTTGAGGCGGGGTACCAGGTCACGGTGGCCCTCAAGGCGCACATGCTGCAGGATGACGGCATGGTGCGGGTCGCAGATGATTTCTTTGGTAAGGGTATAGCGGCCGTCGGGGTCGCGGTTAATGTAGCGGACGCCGAGGGCTTCGGGATGGATGTACTCAAAGGACGTGATCAGGTCGCGCTTTTCCTCGTGAGCAAAGCCCTCGCCGTCGGTGACGAGGAATTCCATGTCGCGGATCTGCGGTGTGTCGATGGTGGGGTAATAGAGCTCGTTGAGAATGCCGTGGGAGCAGGTAAACCAGATGCGGCTGGAGGCCGCGTAAGATGTGCCGATGGCGTCCTTGACGCTCGAGGTCCAGCGGGGCTCGAGCCCGGGCGCGCCGAAGGCTTCGCCTTGCTGATCGAGCCAGCGGTAAAGATTGTCGTCGTTCACGGTTAGCACCCTTCCGAGCGAAAAGTGAACTGAGCAGGCCGCCCGTTTTATTATCGATGTGCAGTGATGTGAGGAGGTTGCGACGTAGTCTCCATGATTAGTTTCGCACCCTCGGCACGACTGGACGCATCCATTCAATCGTAGGCCCTCGCAGGGGGCCAACCAGAGAAGTGGCTTTCTTCATCCAAGCACAGGGTTGTGCGGTTGACGTTAACGCAGATGTTTTACCGCGCGGGCCTAGCGTTCGCACGGGTGTTCGCAACGGCTTGCTGGCTGAAACGGTGCGCCGCAGCCGACTCTGACTGCCCGAAACGCACCCACTACAGTTTCGAACGAAGGAGATTCCCCGATGGCTTACGAACTTCCGGCGCTGCCGTATGATTACGCGGCGCTCGAGCCCTTTATCGATGCCGAGACCATGAAGCTGCATCATGACAAACATCACCAGGCGTACATCAACAACGTGAATGCCGCTCTCGAGAAGCATCCGCAGCTGGCGGCGAAGTCAGTGGACGACCTGATCCGCGATCTGAACGCGGTGCCCGAAGAGATTCGCGGCGCGGTGCGCAACAACGGTGGCGGCCACTCGAACCATACCGCCTTCTGGAACCTGATGGGCAAGCCGGGAACGGCGGGCATTGGGGGCGCGCCGGCGGGCGCCATCGCCGACCAGATCAAGGCGGATTTCGGCGACTTCGAGGCCTTCAAGAAAACATTCAACGAGACGACCGCGAAGCAGTTCGGCTCCGGCTGGGGCTGGGTGGTGTTTCAGGGGGGCAAGCTGAAGGTGATTACAACGCCGAACCAGGATTCACCCTTGAGCCAGGGGCTGTATCCGATCCTCGGCAACGATGTGTGGGAGCACGCCTACTATCTGAAGTACCAAAACAAGCGACCGGATTACCTGGCGACGTGGTGGAACGTTGTGAACTGGAACGAAGTGAACAAGCGGTTCGGCGTAGCGAAGGGATAAGAGCCGAGGTCAGAACTCAGCCGTCAGGAGGCCAGAAGAGACTCCGGCCCCTGACGGCCGCGTTTCAGGCAGAACTTTGCCGGAGCCGTCTATCGACTCCGCTGTGCGGGCGTCGCCACTCTCTCGTTTTTTCCTTTCCTGTTTTCGTGCTCGATAGACAATCGAACAGCGCGTTCTCTCGATCTCGTGTGAACCGATGGGACATTGCGGTCATCGTGCAACTCGATAAGTTGCATCCAACAAGCAGGAAGAGGGAACGTATGAAAGCAGCGACCATTATTGGAATTCTCCTGATCGTGCTTGGGATTATTGGTTTTGCCTCGGGCGGGCTTAGCTTTACCCACCAAAAGAAAGATGTGGATGTGGGACCGATTCAGCTCTCTCATAAAGAAACCAAGACCATGCCAATGTCGCCGATTCTGAGCACGCTCTCGCTGGTTGCGGGATTGGGCCTGGTGGTTGTGGGCGTTCGCGGAAAGTGAAAGCCTCTGGCGTGAATGCTGGCCACCAGTGTCCAGTTGCCTTAGGTCTGCACGCAGTTAAAAGCTGGACCCACGCGTTCAGCGCATGATTTGCCCAGCTTCAGTGCAGGTCGTGGATTGCTTATTTTGGCAGTTGCGTTATGTCCCAGCCGCCGCCGAGAGCGCGGATGAGCTGCACGCTGGCGGCGAAGCGGCGCGCCTGGAGGTCGGCCTGGCTGCGCTGGTTGGTGAGCAGCGCCTGCTGGGCTGTGACGACTTCAAGGTAGCTGGTGGCTCCGCCTTTGAAGCGCTGGTTCGACAGATCGAGCGAGCGCTGCGCGGCGTTCACAGCGCGGTCTTCGACAGTGGACTC
>JBATYG010000274.1:0-1811 GCA_049673945.1 Occallatibacter sp. | reverse complement strand
TCTCCATCGGCGTCGCCGCCGTCAGCATCACGATGATCTTCGTACCGTCGCGGCCCTGCCACTCGCAGCTAGCCTGCGCGCCAGCGAAGTTCGGGCCCCGTTCGCCTCTGCCGACGTCAAGGCCGGTGGCCTGAGCAATCTCTTTGGGCGAAAGCAAGCGATCGCACGCCGACTTCCCCTGGCCGCTGTGCGCACCTGCGGCGCTAACGCAAACGATGCCGATGGCGAGAACGAACAGCCCAGCCCGAGGAAAGCTTCGCTGCATAGGGAACCACCCCGATCCAACATAACGCGCGCAATGCGCCACTCCGTTCGATGGCCCCGGGCAGAAGCCGGGATGCCTGCAGTCCTTACCCGCGGGGGGGGCACCCGCGCGGGAAACGCGCCTTCACCAGCGCCAAAGCCTCGGCCTCTGTCGTAATGTTTCCTTCCAGTTGCGCATCCTCGACGGTATCGAGCATCTGCTTGAACTGCGCGCCCGGCACATACCCCTCCGCAATCAGTTCGCGCCCCGTCAGGAGCGGTCTGGGCCGCACCGCCTCTTCGGGTATTGACTGGTAGCGTTCGCGCACGAAGTTCCAGATATCGAGGTTGCCATGCGCCGCAAGGCAGTCCATCCGATGCAGCGCGAGATGCTCATCGAAGTCTTCGAGCCGGAAAAACCGTTTCAGCGTGGACGCCTTCATCTTTGGCGCATCGGCAAAGCGCATGTGGTTTTCAATCAGCGCCAGTATCTGCCGCGTATCGTCGTTTGAAAAACGGAAGCGCCGGCAAATCTCGGCGCCAATCGCCACGCCCACCTCCACGTGGCCATCGAAGCGGATGCGTTCGGCTACGCGAAAAGTCGACGGCTTGCCCACATCATGCAGCAGCGCGCCCCAGGCCAGCGTTGCCGGGCAGCCCGGCTCAAGCTGCCCCAGCAGCAACAGCGTGTGCACCCACACGTCGCCCTCGGGATGAAACTGCGGAGGCTGCGCGACCCCTTTCATGCGCGACACCTCCGGCAGCACCTCTTTGAGCAGGCCGGTCTCATCCAGCAATTCAAAGGCGCGCCGCGCATGGCCCTCCGTCAGCATCTTCGTCAACTCATCGCGCACGCGCTCGCGGCTCACGGTATGGACACGCTGCGCGAGTGTCCGCGTCGCCGCAAACGTTGCCGGCTCGATGTCGAACTGAAAGCGCGCGGCAAAGCGCACCGCGCGTAGCAGCCGCAGGCGGTCCTCTTCAAAGCGTCGCTCCGGTGGGCCGATCGCGCGGATCACGCGCGCATCCAGATCGGCCAGGCCGCCCACGTGGTCAATCACCGAGAGGCGCACCGCAGCGCGCAGCTCTGCCAGATCGGCTCGCGCCTGCGCCAGGCCGCCGCCCAGACGCAACGGGGCAAGACACGATGGATCAAGACACGACGGATCGAGCAGACACGATGGATCGAGCAGCAGTCCGTTGATCGTGAAGTCGCGCCGCCTCACATCCTCTGCCGCGCTCAGCGTGTACTTCACTTCGTCGGGGTGGCGCCCGTCGGAATAGACGCCATCCGATCGAAAGGTCGCAACCTCCGTGACCACCTGCGGTGGGGCTGGCGTAACCACCTGCGGTTCTGGCCCTTCAGCGTCTGCCGCGCCGCAGGTGGCTACCAGCACGACGCCAAAGTGTGCGCCCACCGCAAAGGTCCGGGGAAACATGCGCAATACCACATCGGGCGTTGCCGAGGTGGCAACGTCAAAATCCTCAGGCACGCGGCTCAGCAACAGGTCGCGCACGCAGCCACCAGCAAAGTACGCTTCGTAGCCTGCGTCACGCAGCGCGATGGC
>JBATYG010000273.1:0-7742 GCA_049673945.1 Occallatibacter sp. | reverse complement strand
CCTGGCCGCGGGACGAAGTTGCCTCCCTCAGCGGCACAGCATGGCTGCAATTTCTCGAACACGCCATGAGCGGCAGCGGTTTCCTCGTCTCACCTGGCAACCGTGTTGAGGCAATTGCCTTCGGCGTGGCAAATATTTCTGCCGAAGACGAAGCGACACTGCGTCAGCTGACGGCGCGATGGATTCGGAGGCACCGTGTACGCGCTTGAGTATCCGTGGCTGCTGGCCGCGTTGCCATTGCCGTTGCTTGTCTATTGGCTTATGCCACCCTACCGCGAAGAGCAGGACTCACTGCGGCTGACGTTCTTCCACTACATCACAGCGAGCCTCGGCTTACGCCCGGAGCCGGGCGCCGTGATTCCCAGAAGCAATTGGCTGCAGAAGATTGTGTCTCTGCTCTGCTGGACCTTGATGGTGCTCGCCCTTGCGCGGCCGCAGTTCATCGACCCACCCATCCAGAAGATTCAGCCAGGGCGCGACCTGATGCTGGCGCTTGACATCTCTCAATCGATGGAAACGCGGGACTTTCTGACGCCGGAGGGAAAGCGCATCCGCCGCGTCGATGCCGTAAAAGACGTAGTCAGCAACTTTATCGCAAAGCGTAAGCATGACCGCATCGGCTTAATTGTCTTCGGACTGGCCGCATACCCGGTAACCCCGTTTACCCTGGACCACCAGGCATGCCTGAAAATCCTGGGTCAGCTTGACGCTGGAATGGCCGGACCGCAGACGATGATCGGCGACGCCATCGGGCTCGCGATCAAGGAGTTTCAGCAGAGCAACGCGAAAGACCGCGTCTTGATTCTGCTGACGGACGGCAATGATACCGGCAGCCGCATGCCTCCACGCAAGGCCGCGGAAATTGCGAAACAGAATGGCATCACGATTCATGTGGTTGGATTGGGTGATCCGCAGAACGCTCGCGGGGCCGACAAGGTAGATTACGCAGCTCTCACCGATATTGCCCGGGCTACGGGAGGACAGGTCTTCCACGGCGAAAACCAGGTTGAGCTGGCGAAGGCTTATGCGGCGCTGGACCGCATCACTCCGCAGAATTTCAAGACCTTGCAGTATCGGCCCCAGCGAGAGCTGTTCCTCTATCCACTGGGCGCGGCTCTTGTGCTGCTTACTGCATACCACCTGCTTATGATCGTGGCCGGCATGGTGATGCGTGGCGTGTCTCGCGGACGAACGAAACACGAGGACGCAGTCACTTCGGATGTATTCAAGGTACATGTATGAGGGACTGGTGGAGCGCGCTGCATTTTCTTCGCCCCCAGTGGCTATGGCTGCTCGCGGCCGTGCCCGTAATTTTTCTTCTCCACCGCGTTCGAGACGACGTGAAGGCGCGATGGAGCCGCTACATTGAGCCGGCTCTGCTCGACCACCTGATAGTCGCGCACAAGAAGCCCTGGCGTTTCCGGCCGATTCACATGGCGTGCCTGCTCATCGCCCTTGGCGCGGTGGCAGCAGCGGGGCCTACATGGACGCGCGAGCATCCACCCTTTACCGAAGACAAGGCTCCGCTGGTAATTGCCCTCGATCTATCGCCAACGATGGACGCAATCGATATTCCGCCTTCGCGGCTGGAGCGCGCCAGGATCAAGCTGCGCGATCTGCTGAAGGTTCGCAACGGAGGGCGCACTGCGCTGTTTGTTTATGCCGGCACGGCCCACATGGTGCTGCCTTTCACCACGGACTTTTCGCTCTTCGACCTGTATCTCAGTTCCCTCTCAACATCGCTGATGCCAGATCGAACAAAAGACTCTGCCTCGGCCCTGCGAATGATCGAGGACTTTATGAAAGACGAACCCGTGCCGGGCACCATCCTGTTTGTCACCGATGGAATCGAACCGCGGTCGGTTCCCGCATTTCTGCAATTCGCCGCCAGGAAGGATAATCCTGACGCGCTGCTTGTCATGGGCGTTGGAACCTCCCAGGGCGGTCCTGTACGCATCGCCGGGAATCGATTTCTGACCGACACCCTTGGTCGGCGCGTCTATAGCAAACTCGACCTCGCCCAGTTGCGCACACTGGACGGTGCCGGCATCCCGGCTGCAACCATGACTCTTAACGATGACGACATCCATTGGGTGCAGCGCCATGTGCAGCACCACCTGAATGTGTTGCAGCAGCGCGACACCACGATGCGCTGGATAGACGAGGGATACTGGCTGACGATCCCCATCTGCGTCATCGCGGTCTTCTGGTTCAGGAAAGGATGGGTCGTGCGATGGATATCCACCGCGATCATTCTCGTTGGCGTGTCGACCAGCGGCGATGCGCAGACACGCTTGTCGTGGATGGACCTGTGGCTGACGCATGATCAGCAGGGCCGCTACTACTACGAGCATGGCGATTATCAAAAGGCCGCGGCGCGTTTTGACGATCTCATGTGGCGGGGTGTGGCGCAGGCCCGCTCCGGCGACTACGAAAGCGCGCTGGACGCATTCGCGCTGAGCGATACCGCTGAAGCCTGGTTCAACCAGGGCGATGCGCTGGCGCGCCTCGGTCGGTATGCCAACGCGGCCCAGGCATTTCAGCAGGCATTGAAGCGGCGCCCGGCGTGGCCAGCCGCGCAGGACAATCTTGTGCTGATGCAATCTCTTATTCCCAAGCCCAAAAACAAGGACAAGAATGAGCAGGAGGCGGAGGCGCCTAACCTTCCTCCGGACCAGATGAAGTTCGACAAGAAGGGGAAACAGGGCAAAAAGGCCGTGCAGGTGCAGCTTGATCCCAAAAAGATGGAAGAGATTTGGATGCGAAACATCCAGACAACGCCAGCGGATTTTCTACGGCGGCTTTTCGCCGCGCAAACGGCACGGGAGCACCACGAATGAAGCCGCCTCTCTCAATCGGCGTAACGGCGCTATGCTGCACGCTCGCAAGTGCGCAGTCCCCCATGATTCGCGCGCGCTTCGAGCCCGCGCGGACGATTACGGTAGGAGAGCCTGTGCGCCTCGTGGTGACCGTACTGGTGCCTAATTACTTTACAGGCAGCCCCAATTTCCCTGACTTTGATCTGCAGAACGCCATCGTCGTGCTGCCGCAGGAGAGGCCGAACAATACTTCTGAAAAGGTGCACGGTGTGACGTATGCGGGAATTACCGAGGTCTACACGCTCTATCCGCAGCAGGCGGGCGAGTTTTCGCTTCCGTCTGTCACAATCGATGTGTCCTATGCCAACGCGCCGCCGAGGACGACGCAGGCGCACCTTACGCTCCCGGCACTGGCATTTCATGCGGATCTGCCCGAGGCAGCGAAGGGGCTCGACTACTTTCTGCCGACCACACGCCTCACGATGCAGCAACGCTGGTCGGCGCCCCTTCAGAATCTACGCGCCGGCGACATCGTCGATCGCACCATCACGGTGACTGCAGCCGGCATGCAGGCCATGCTGATTCCTCCACTGCCTTTCGAGGCGCCGGATGGACTCCGCGTCTATCAAGGAGAGGCAGCGGTCGAAGACGTGAAGTCGAAGAAGAACGACTTTCTATTCGGACGGCGCACGCAGCGTGCGCAGTACTTCATCCAGAAGCCGGGCGCTTATACCCTTCCCGCAATCGAACTGAAGTGGTGGAATCTCTCCACCCGGGAAATGGTGACAGCCGTCCTGCCGTCGGTCCATTTTGAGGCGGCGCCCAATCCAGGGGCTCAAACAGAGCTTCCTCCCCCGGAGCCAACCATGGTTGCAGCTCAACCGCCAAAGGGTGGTTTCTGGCAGCGATATCGGCATAAGCGTTGGATGGCGCTGGCGGGCCTGACCGCTGCCGCATTCCTTTGCTTAATCTGGCTCGAGTCGCCGAAGATGCGTCGCACGATTCGCGATTGGGAATCGCGGCGCCGGGAGTCGGAACCGGCGTACTTTCGCTCGCTGCGAAAGGAGAGCAACAATAACGATGCGACGGCGGCCTATGCGGCACTTCTGAGATGGCTCGGCCGCTGGTCGCCGGGGAAATCGCTGGACGAGGCATTCGCAGGGAGCGATAACGCAGCTCTGCGCGCTGAGATCGATCAATTGGGAGCCCTGCTGTTTGCAACTCGCGGCGACAATAGGGCATGGAACGGGAGAAAGATGGCAACGCTGCTTAAGAACTTTCGGAAGCGGAATGAATCGATGCACTCGCAGAAGCCTTTGCTGGCGACGCTGAACCCATGACCATCAGACAAGAAATTTCATCAACAACCGGAGCAGTTGTTGAAGGGGCATGACCGCCAGCAGGAGCGGAACCATGGGCAGAATCCCCGCAATCGTGAGATGGATCAGCGTGCGTGGATCGATCGGAAGAACCCTCATGCCCTCGACGAGGTTGTAGCCGTTGCCAAGGTCGGCCAGCGACTGAATATCCCTCGTGCCAAGCAGAGCGTCATCGTCAGTGCTCTCGCCAAGAATCCACTTGCGATGAAACAAGGCTGTGTAGGCTGTGCCCAGAGTTCCATACTGCTGCAGACCAATTCGCTTGAGACGGAGGAGCCTGACGGCAAAGATGATGAGGGGTAGAACGAGGGCGGCAAGCAGAAGGAAGAGATAGAACGCAACAAGAGGGGCGAAGGAAGTCAGCCGCATGCCGTTATACAGAATCTCGTTTGCGATCACGCCCGACAGAGTGCAGGAAAAAGCAAAGAGGACAATTCCAAAGAATCGCTGCGCCTCGCCCACGAAACCCAAACCGCCTGCGTGGTCGGGATGGGTAGGATAGAGCTGCAGGTTCAGATGATTCATCGCAGCCAGAAATTGAAACCAGATGAGCAGCCGCCACCCCCAGCGGAGACCGAGGAAGTGGTAGATCGGCAGACTGACGCAAACGAGCCACCACCCAGCCCACGTGAGCGATACCCCTGCGGACGACCAAACCGCATACCAGGTGGACACATGCACGGCCGTGATCAGAAATCCTCCAACGGAGACAACAAAGGCGAGAACGGCGATGACAATTTCAACGGTTATGGAATCGCGTTTTTGCAGTCCGCGCGTTACGGCCTGATCGAAGCCGGCATAGTCCGGCGGCAGAATGACTTTTGATTTGACAAAATGCTCTGCCGCTTCTGCGATACGCGGGCCTAGCACATTTTCTGAGAGCAGAAGCAGCGAAACAGCGAACACGAAGCGCGCGTGAACCGCAAAGTCGCGCAGGAACGGTACGGGGATTTTCCGCCCGTACGCTGTGCCCTGCAGCAGCGAAAGAATAAGAAGCGGCGCCCAGGTGAGCAGTATGCTCAAAAGGGCGCGTTTCTTGGTGAGAGCTGCTTTCTTGCGAAAGCTGCTGATCCTCTGTTCAATCTGAAAGAGCGGCCCACCCTCCATCAACAGGAATGGACGATTCTTCCGATATGTTTCTTCAGGCATTGCACCCTCCCACTAAATGCCGGCCATCGCCTGTACTTTGTGATTGCCTTTTACCGCCTTCACCAACTCAGCGCGATCCTTGACGGTTTGTGCACCATACGCTTCGGCCCAAGTCACGCTTCCACTCGCCAGACCTTCGCGAGGCAGTTTGTCTGCCTTCTCTGCCATTTGCTTTTCCTCCTTCGCCGAAAGAGTCGTTGCCTAGTGGAAGGACCAGCCGACCGAGGTGGAACCGCCAAGGTTGTTTGCAGGGGCGCCGACTACGGGCCGATTGTCGTAGTTGTTGTAGAAACTGAACCGAATGTAAAAGTCGCCCAGGAACTTGTAATAGACGTTCTGATTGAGCGTGACACGAACATGCCCTGGCGATGTGATGCTCGGATATACCCACACCGCTGTGTCGAAAGTAGTTGAGTCAAACCGGAAGGTCGAATATTGCACGGCAAAGGCCGAATCGAGCGAGTTCTTGCTGGCTGTGCTCTCCGCGCCGCTAGGATTTCGTAGCCTGGTATATCCCAGTCCGCCGATGGCAGTCAGGTCGGTCTTGTTTGTGAAGATGATGCGCTTCGACAGAGCGGCCCCCAGCGTGGATTGCAGATCAATCTGCTGCTCTGAACTGGAAAGAAAATTGGCAATGGCGCCAACATACCAATTCGAGTCTTTTAGCTGGTGAAAGACTGCGCTCTTCACGGTCGTTTCGTTGGTGTCCTCAGTTTTCTCCTGCGTGGCGAACTGAGAGCTCGAACTAAACGAGTAAATCTGCTTTTCCGATTGATAAGTGAGACCCGCCTGCACAGTGAGATCGTTCTGCTGATTGGATGCGGTTGCGCTCAGCCCGGCGTCGATATTGCCCCGCATACGCTTTACAAAGGTGCTGCCGATCTCACTGATTTCGATCACGGAATCGTGAGGCAGAGCGGCGCCGTCAGGGCCGAGAATGTGCAGCATATTCTTCTCAGCAGACCTTCCAAACGTGCCAAGATAGGAGGTTCCGTTAGGGTCGACCACAAGGAAGAGTTGCGAGCTTTCAAGATGATCTACTTTGGTCCAGTCCAGGGCAATCGAAGAGCTTACGTAGTAAGGCTTGACCGACAAGCTTCCTTTTTCGAGGGATTCAATTTCGCCTGTAATCCTGTCGCCGTTCTGCATATACACCACGTCAGTCTTTTGCCGCGAGCTTGCCCATGCTTCTGTTGAACGAGATAGAACGCCGACGCTCATTGCCGCGGAAAATAGCAACAGTGGTCTTCTGAGGCCCGATGCCAGCCAAGGCCAGCGCCATCTGAATCGCACCTTTCGTGCCTTGTCCATCGTTCCTTCAGCATGGTCACCGCTCGCCTTTCAAACGCTGTGCGAGCTCTTGATTCAGATCTGCGGACCATCCGTCGCGCGCAGGCTACGGTCTATGGCTATCGGCTAAAGTCTGGCGAGGCGAGCTTCCATAGCGTGCCTCCCATTCCTGCCGAGTCAGGACACAACGAAATCCGAGATGGTTGGTTCCCGTGTCGATGTCACCCTTGCCGCGCGTGCCCACCATGTAGCGGGAGCAATAATGATCGGTGCAGAGGAACGACCCGCCACGCTGGACCTTCTTGGCGTGCCCGGGCTCAGTCGGATCATAGGCGGAGTCTGGCCCCTGGGGATTCCGGACAACTCCATCAGCCGCCAGTCGCGCATAGTAATCCGGCCGATACCAGTCGCTGGTCCATTGCCATACATTGCCGGCCATGTCATAGAGGCCATACCCATTCGGCGGAAAGCTCTTCACCGGCGAGGTTGCGACGAAACCATCCTCGCCGCTGTTGCTGTTTGGAAAATGGCCTTCAAATGTATTTGCCATCCACTTTCCGTGGGGACGCAACTCATCGCCCCAGGCATAGAGGCGCCCCGAAAGACCGCCACGTGCCGCGAACTCCCACTCGGCTTCTGTGGGTAGCCGCTCGCCTGCCCAACGTGCATAGGCTTCAGCATCCTCATAGGCGATGTGTACGACGGGATAGTTGTCCTTGCCGGCGATGGTGGTTTGCGGCCCTCCAGGATGACGCCAGCTCGCGCCGGGCACATACGTCCACCATTGGAAGTAGTTATCGAGCGGCACCGGATGATCGGGAGCCTTGAAGACTACCGAGCCGGCGACGAGATTTTCGGGCGGGGCGCCGGGATAGTCTTCCGCGCGCGGTTTACGCTCCGCCACGGTGATGTATCGGGTCGCTTTTACAAAGCGTGCAAATTCGGCATTGGTTACATCGGTCTTATCCATGTAGAAGCTGTCGATATAACCGCGGTGAACAGGCCTCGAATCGAGGGTTGCCTTCATGCCCACGTCGTTCATGCCCGGCATCTCCCGCGCGCCCATCGAAAACTCACCGCCTGGAATCCATGCCATGTCGTTTGG
>JBATYG010000272.1:0-3039 GCA_049673945.1 Occallatibacter sp. | reverse complement strand
AAGCCGCGCAAAGCCGCGGAGCGCGCGTCGTCCTCGTCAGCGGCCCATCCGCTCTGCACGCGCCGTCGCACGTTGAGCTCGTCAAAGTCGTCACCGCCGATGAAATGCGCGCAGCCGTCCTCGACCGCATGGGCGAAGCCACCATGCTCATCAAAGCCGCCGCGGTCGCCGACTATCACCCCGTCAATGTCTTCGATCAAAAGCTCAAACGCAGCGGACCTATCACCCTTGAGCTCGCCCCCACTGAGGACATCCTTGCCGAGGTCGTGCGCCGCCGCAGGCCCGGCCAGCTTATCGTCGGTTTTGCGGCCGAAACTGAAAATCGCATGGAAAACGGCCGCGCCAAGCTACTGCGCAAGGGCGCAGACGCGATCGTCGTCAACGACGTCTCCGGCGACCGCACCGGCATCGACGCCGACCGCAACGCCGCCACTTTTCTTACCGCTTCAACCGCCATCGAGCTTCACGAGATGCCCAAGCGCAAACTCGCCGACCGCATCCTCGACGAAATTCTCACGCTACGCCGGCCCCGCGCTCTCATGGTTGAAACCGATCCCCACGGCGAAGCCCGCCGCCCCTCGCAGCAGTCTGTTCTCGATCAATCCGATCCATTCGATCCGTCCGACGCCGCGCCCCCTCCGCGCCGCCAGCTCATCGTGGAGTAGCCCGCGTGCCTCTCGACCTCGAAACGCAGCAGGCCCTCGCCGCGCGCCTGCGCTTCTATCGCGACCTCGGCCTCACCGAGTTCTATCGCCGTCCCGTCGACGCCGCGCTCGCTGCGCAACACGCAACTTCTTCTGCAACTGAAACTGAGGAGACCGATACCATTCCGCCCCGCAAGTCCATCGCCCCGCCACCGCCTGTCTCCACTGCCGTGCCCGCTGATCGTGAAACGGCGTTGCGCCTCATCCGCGAAGAGATCGGCGACTGCACCCGCTGCGCATTGCATCAGGGTCGCAACAAGATCGTCTTCGCCGACGGTGATCCACACGCGCGCCTTTTCTTTGTGGGGGAAGGTCCCGGCGCCGATGAAGACGCGCAGGGGCTGCCTTTCGTGGGCCGCGCCGGGCAGTTGCTCAACAACATGATCAACGCGATGGGCCTCAAGCGCGAAGAGGTCTACATCGCGAATGTCGTTAAGTGCCGCCCGCCGGGCAACCGCACTCCCGAACCCGACGAAGCCAACACCTGTTCGCAATTTCTGTTCCGGCAGATCGACGTCGTCAAGCCCGACGTCATCGTCGCGCTCGGCGCCACCGCGGCAACCTACCTGCTGGGCCAGCGTCAGCCACTCGCCGGGCTCCGCGGCCGCGTGCACTCCATCCGCGGCTCCCGCCTCATCGTCACCTATCACCCTGCGTACCTGCTCCGCGACCCGCGCCAGAAAAAAGAAGCCTGGGCCGATCTGCAGATCGCCATGAAAGAGCTGGGCCTCAAGCCGCCTGCACGCAGTTAGTCGCGGCCGGCCCGTCAATCCGCCGGATTCCACACACGGTTCAGCAGCCCGCGCGACGTACTTACCTTTACCGTGAGCCGGATGATGTTCTGCGTGAAGGTCAGGTCGTTGGAGGGGGCAACTCGGCCCCAGTTCATGTAGTAGAGCAGTTCAACCCGCACGCGCGCATTGGGAATATATCCCGCTCCAACCTGGATGCGGAATGAATCGATATCGTTCTTGTCGAAGACATACATCGGCGCCGCATTCGCCATGCCATAGAAGCTGCCTGGCTTCCACGCCTTCTCGCGATCGCCGAACGGCGTCTCGATCCCGAACCGCGCGCGAAGACGTTCGACGTTCGTCCATTCGTGGGTTCCGTGGCTGTAGGTTTCGCGAAACTCCAGGCGCGTCAGGTTATAAATGTTCCATTTTCTCTTGTTGGGCAGGAACAGCTTCGCACCGATGTATGGCCGCAGCTCCAGAGTGTCCGGCTTGCCGGTTGCCTCCGGATCATTGTTCGTATAAACGCCGAGCAGGCCGCCCCAGAGCTGTATGTGCGGTCTCAGGTTGTAAATTAGCCCGGGATACCCGACATACCACTGGGAGTAATTCGAGCCGGGATCCGTCGCCCAGTCCAGGTGACCGAACGCGCTTAGGTTGCCCTTGATCGGATGGTGGGGATAGGCCGTGATGCGCCATTCATTGGTCCACGGCGGCGGGTTCGCCTATTGGGCATGAAGGCAGCAGCCACCACGCTCAACAGGACGGTCAGCATCATCACAACAAGGCGGCCGATGCGCAGCAGCATGCCTTAGCCTTTAGTGAGCCGGCGGAAAGATCGCCTTCCAGTCCGTCTTCATGTCCACCACCGTCCAGCCCTTCGCGTTGGCTTCATCCAGCGCTTTATCGAGCCGGCCCATGGAAGAGTTGCGATCATACGCATACTCGCGCTCGGCATCCGTGTGATGTACCAGCAGCATCAGCCGCGCACCTTCTCCGCCCGCCGTATACTGCAGCATCTGCAGATCACCATCGGAGTTGCCGAAGGCCGCGATCGGTCTGTGCCCGATGTGCTGCGCAATCCCTACCGGCTTGCCTTCCTTGTCGTTGAGGAAGTTCAGCTCTGGCAGACGCATCAGTACAGGCTTGCCGTCCGTCATCTCAAACTTCATCTTCAGCGAACTGCCCACCACCTGCTCCGGCGGAATACCGTAAACCCTCTCCGTCCACGGCCGCATGAACTCGATGCCGCCACCTGAAACGATAAACGTCTTGAATCCGTTGGCTCTCAGGTACTCGAGCAGCTCCAGCATCGGCTGGTACACGCACTCCGTGTAGGGCCGCTTGAACCGCGGATGCTGCGCTGTTGCCAGCCAGTCGAGCACTATCTTGTGGAACTCGTCGAGGCTCATCCCAGCGTGTGTCGCGGCCATCAGCTCCATCAGGCCCTTTTCGCCCGTCGCTGCCACAGCCTTCATATCGCCTTCGAGCACGCCCTCGAACGGCTGCGTCGTCTTCCACTCCGGTTGCTGCGGCGCAAGCTCGCGGACGCGCGCAATCACGAAGGCAAGCTGCGTATACATCGGCTGTTCCACCCACAG
>JBATYG010000271.1:0-2150 GCA_049673945.1 Occallatibacter sp. | reverse complement strand
GTTTCCATGTTGGCCAACAGGCCAAATGTATAAGCCGCGAATGCCCCCGCCTGGGTTGTACGCCCGTCTTTGATTACCTGATCTTCGTAGTAAACATCTGACCATACGCGTCCGTATTGATCTGTGTTCGCGATCGTTAAAGATGCGGCGTTTTCCAGATTATCGATATTCGCGCGAAGCCATGCCGTGTCTCTGGTGGCTTGATAATAGCGCCAGGATTCCTCCAGGACCTCGATATTGCCGGTCAGGAGAAACATTTCGGCATTTTCTTTTCCGTCCTCGCTGTCTCTGCGAAACTCGTACTAGCGGAGGCCGGAAGGCTGGATTGAACACGGAATGCGAAACAGCTTTTCGGGATCTTCGTTCATGACCCGGAACTGAAGGGCAATCATGCGCCGGACAATATCCAGGTCTAGCGCGGACCCCAGGGCGAGGCGGCCTTTGATCTGGAATTCATGATCGACGTCCGGATAGGTGCCTGCATACGCTGCTGGATTCAATGTGCTCACCACGTATCCGTCGCTATAGGGATAGCTGGCGGCCTTCGTCTTTTCGATGACCGAAGGCAGCATGGTGCCCCAGTAGAAGCCGGCCAGAGCGTTGGCAAGCGCATCGCCGCCGGCAATGTCGAACGAGTAACGGTTGTTGAACGTATCGCTATGAGGACGCGCTTCGGATTTATATAAGTCGAAGGTGTCGCCAGTTACCTCGACATCGAGAACATCATCGAGCCGGGCGGCAATCGTCCCGCCGTGTTCCAGCTTGATGTACCAGGAGTTTTCCTGAGACTGCGGCTTCTCAGGCAGCACCCAAAGATTGGTATTCACTTGGATCTGACTGCCCTGGGCAGTCATTGGCAAGACCCACCACTGATCTGATTCGCGATTGATGCCAAGCCCGAGACGGGACTTGAAGATCAGCTTGACGGGCGAGCGGCCGTCCTGCCTCGTCACCACGTAGTGATCTCCCGCCGATTGAATTGTTCCATTGGCAACGGAGCTGAGAATGCCGTCGGTTTGTAATCCGCCGTGCGCGGCGATTTGCGCTTCTAAGGGAAGTGCCATTCCCAGAAGTACAAGGGATACGATCAGTGTTTTCATCCATCTTCATCCAGGAATCCCAAGGTGACATCGTCCGGCCGCTGGACCGTTGTTTGTGCTGCCGGATGATGCTTTGCCGCACGGCGATCATACTGAGCCGGAAGCAGCCGTTGCTATGGGAAAGTGAGTGAGACCTCTTTGCGATGGAGGTTCCGCTCAAGCTGCAGCCGAACGGCGGACCGCGAGCTTTTGAAGCGAGATCAAGGCGGCGATGTGCGTGATCATCAACGCGGGTACATAAAGGATGGGGATCGCGTAGGCAGCGCCTAGCTGACCGGCAAGCGCGGGAAGCCCAGCTCGAATAGCGTGGTAGTAGTCAACAACTAGATCTGTTGCGCCGACGAGATTGAACGCGACAACAAAAAACCAGAAGAGCGGCCGGATGCGCACGGTAAGAAGCGCCAGGAGGGCCAGCACTCCCGTCGCGAAGTCGCCCCAGGCAGCGAACCTGGCGAAACTGGCAGGAAGATTGGGGCCGATGACGCCGGGAAGGAGAAAGACAAGTCCAAAGAAACGGAAACTGTGGAAGGTGGCGATGGCGCGGTGCGCGTCGAGCGGCTTAGCTGCTCTCAGCCTGGGCAGGATGTAGGCGCTGAAGGCAAGCAAGCATGCGAGATAACCCAGAACGAGCTGCAGCAGGAAGATGACTTGCGGTGACATTGGGACCTCCTTGATTCGATGACAGGACGAGATTGCATCGCGCAGCTTTAGTGTCTGTTCGTCTTATGCCGGATAGGATTATCTTGATAATCTAATGGATTCTCTTTCTTTTTGAGCGCGATCGGCCGGGGTCGCATTGTGAGATGACCGCGAGCATCCTATAGTGAGTTATGCGTTATCGGCCGGAGCATAAAGCGGAAGTTCGCCAGAAGATCGTGAAAGACGCCTCGCATCGCGTTCGCGCCGAAGGTTTGAATGGGGCAGCGGTTGCGGCCGTGATGCGCGACACGGGGCTGACCCACGGAGGCTTTTACAAACACTTCGGCAGCAAGAACGATCTGCTGCTCGAGTCCTTGCAGGAGGCTTTCACTGAGATTGGTGATACCCTGG
>JBATYG010000270.1:0-2482 GCA_049673945.1 Occallatibacter sp. | reverse complement strand
ATGCGATGGAGCGAGTCGCGCTTGGCAGAGACGGTATCGACCTTGCTCTGCACCTGGTTGATGAAGCCCTGAAAGCGGTCGATGTAGCCGGGGACCTGATTCCACATGGCACGCACGGTATCCTGCTGATCGGCAACGGCGAGGCCGGCCCCGGCGGCGCTGATAATGAGACCGGCATGCCGCTTGTTCGAGAGCAGCAGCAAGCCTCCCGCGATGAGCGCGCCACCGGCGGCGAATTTGATCCAGTCAGGGGACTCGGATTGCTCGAATGCCGGATCGTCCGGCGAATCGCTTCTGCGTTTGCGGATGTGCACCATACCCATGGATTTTCTCCTCCAAGAAGGCCGGCGCCCGCCGGCAACTCATCGTGATGTTAGAGAGTTTACCTGCGGCTGAGGTTGTTCACCCTGCGGATTTCAGGGTACAACCCGGAATCAATCGAGGTCGAAATCGCGCAGGGGCTTGCCTTCCGGCGCGTCCTTGGCCTTGCGCAGGGCTTCGGCAAATTTTTTTTCAAGCAGGTCAGCCTTATTGCGCTCGGCATCGACGGATTGCCGGAAGATTGATTCCTTGCGCTCGTCCTGCTCGCGCATGGCCTTTGCAGCGGTTTCGAGATCCTCGAACATGCGCTTGCGCGGAGCCGAGGTGTGGCTGATGAGGTTTCCTGTCGATGCGTCGATTCTCAGCACGGCGCCGCAGTCAGGGCAGGCAACCTCAAATATCGAATCCTTCTGTTTCGCCATATCACTTGCATTGTAGGCGCTGGCGGCAGGGGGTGGAAACAGACTGCGCGGACAAGGAGGCAAGGAGTCTCCCATCCTGTCGTCCGCCGCGGCGGACGACAAGGATGGGGCAACCGCAACCGTGGTTTGACCTAGTTGGGCTTCTGCGCGGCGTGGACATGAAGAATTACGCGGCGGTAGGAGGTGAGCGCGGGCGAGCCATTGTCTGTAACCGCGAGGATGACGTGCGCGGTGCCGGAACCGCGGCAGGGGATCATGGGGAGCCAGAAAGGGCGGCATGGAGAGTCGGCGTGGACGGTGACGCGGGCGGTGTCTGCGCCGGTAAGGGTCAGTGCGGCGAGATTGCCGTCTGCCCAGCCGGCTTCGGCGTAATGGAACCAATGGAAGCGAAGCGGCTGGCCGTCGGGGTCGGAGCTCTGGCTCGCGTCGAGGGTGACGGAATTGCCTGCGGTGACATCGAGCTCGATGGGCGCCGAGCCAGTGTGGCCGTCGACGACGGCGATGGGGTTGTGGTTGGCGTGGGCGAAGTCGGCGACGGTCCAGGTCATGCGCGCGGCAAAGTCGTTCTGAAAAACGTCTCGCCAGCGCCAGATGGTGGCCTGGTCGGAGACGTGCTCGCGGCCGTCGATACCGGTGACTGTGTCCTGCGAGGTGACGCGGGCAAATTCATCGCCGCCCTGGGTCCAGATGGCGTGGGTTTCGCCGTAGGGCTGGCGGTAGATGTAGCGGCCGCCCCATCCGCCCCAGTCGGGCCGGCGCCAGGCGTCGAGGCCGTTGCCGATGAGGTTGAGGAAGGAGGGGGTGTCGCCTTCCATGATGAACATGAAGCGCGGGTAGACTTTGCCGAGCGGGCCCTTGCTGCGGATGTTGGCGTCGAGCCACTCGTTGGTGACGGGGGTGAAGTCGGCGCCGTCGCCGTTGCGGTAATAGCGATCACCGCTGATGCCGGTCCAGGTGGCGTAGCCATACTCGCCGCTGGAAGGCGTAGAGGGCATCACGATGTAGAAGAGGTCGGGAAACTCGCGGCGAATCCACGGGCCGGCGTCGTCCTGGTCGGAGATGGAGTAGACGCGGAGCTTTGCGACCAGCTTGGCAAGCTGGTCGGGCGTGCGGGTGGCGCGGGCGTCGATGAGCGCCTGCGCGAGGGTGTTGGCGCCGCCCCAGATGCAGATCCAGAGGGGCCGCGGATCGTCGCGGTCCGCGGCGGCGAGGATGGCGCGGGCGCCGTCGGAGGTTTTGCCGGGGCCAGTGGCCGCCATGCCATAGGCGGGCTGTCCGGTGTGGACGCGCGCCGAGAGATCGACGGCTTCGGGCCAGCCTTTGGCGTTGAGCAGAAGATTGGGGCGAACCTCGCCATAGGCGCCGATGAGCTGGCGCATTGTTTCAGGATGGGTCGCGGTCTTCTGCCAGGTGGAGGTGGCAGCGATCATTGCCTCGATGTCGATTTCGTTGGAGTAGAGGAGTAGACGCACCAAGGACATCTGATCGTCGGGTTCGTTGCCGATGTCGCTGATGATGATGGCGCGCGGATGGCCAGTGAAGCTGTCGACGCGGGCAGGAGCCAATGGCCGTTGCGCGACCGCAGATGCAGCAATGCAGAGAAGGATCGCCATGGATGCGCAGCGCGGCATCCTGAATATGGATTTTCGTGGGGTTGTTTTCACACCAAGCAGCTTACTGCATCGGATAGGATGCTTCGCCATTGCGGAGCGAATCGCTCCTGTAGAGTAGGCTTAAGG
>JBATYG010000269.1:0-8624 GCA_049673945.1 Occallatibacter sp. | reverse complement strand
CTGTATTTCATACAGTATGTTTCATACAGTGTACGGGGTACAGCATGACGATCTCTGAGAATCTCTTCGAAAACCTCCGGTTGGAGTTGAGGCGGGGCTGCCTGACGCTGGCTGTGCTCGCACAACTGCGGCAGGAACACTACGGCTACACGCTGCGCAAGGCGCTGGCCGAGCGTGGCCTTGAGATCGACGAAAGCACCCTCTATCCGCTCTTGCGGCGCCTGGAGTCGCAGGGACTGCTGGTCAGCGAGTGGCGCGAAGAGGGCAAGCGAAACAAGCGGTTTTACCGGCTGAGCAGCGAAGGGGAAGCGACCTTCCGCAAGCTGCTGGACGAATGGAACGCGATCAACGCCTCCATCAACAACATTCTGTCGGTCGACAAGATTTGATCAAGAAGGAGCGAGATATGGATCTCCTAGAACGGTATCTGCAAGCTGTGAAGAAGTACCTGCCATGGAAGCGGCAGGACGACATCATCGCCGAATTGAGGGCCAACCTCGAGGCGCAACTCGAAGAGAAGGAAGAGGAGAAGGGGCGCCCGCTGACTCAGAGCGAAGCCGAGGAATGGCTGAAACAGATGGGGTCGCCCATCCAGATGGCAGCGCGGTATCAGCCGCAGCAGTACCTGATCGGACCGGCGCTTTTTCCTGTGTATTGGTATGTGCTCAAGCTGGTGATCTTCTGGGCGGTTGCGGTTTACCTGATCGTCAGCGGGGTGCAGCTTGCGGTGGATCAAACCGCGGCAACATCGGCAGCGGTACAGGCTGTGTTCCGGATTCCGAGTGTGCTGGTGCAGTCGGCGGCGTGGGTGACCCTTGTCTTCGCTGCGCTTGAGCTGGTGGCAAAGTACTACCCGGCGCATATGCCGAAGGAAATTGAAAACCTCACGTCCGGCTGGTCGCCGGCGGGTTTGCCACCGCTTGAGCACCGAACGGGCGCGGGAGAAAAACGGCGAAGCTACGCGCAGGCGGTTGCCGAGGTCGTCGTCGGCTTTGTCTTCCTCGCATGGATGCTGCTGATACCGAAGCATCCAATTCTGATGCTGGGGCCGGGAATGGCATTTATGCATGCGACTCCTTTTCAGCTTGCGCCGGTGTGGTGGCACTTCTACTGGTGCCTTGTGGGGCTTTGCATGCTGCAGCTGGTATGGCACGGCGTGGATCTGTTGCGCGGGTCGTGGCTGACGCCGAGCGCGTGGCAGAACATCGTTTCCAAGACGATTGGACTGATTGCGATCTGGCCGATTGTGGCCGCGCCCGGGCATGTGGTGATCACGCTGAAGCATCCGGAGATAGACATGGCGCAGTATGGCGCGACGTTGCACTCGATGAACGAAGGCATCCATATGGCGATGACGATTGCGGCTGTGATCGTTGTGCTGCAGCTGGTGTATCACATTGCGCAACTGGGGATGGAAACATATCGCCGGGGGGTGGCGGGGTCTCAGGCGTGAACGGGTTCCGGCACCAGGGAGCGGGTGACGGAGATGACGCTGATGTCATCTTCCTGCCCGAAGGCCTGGGCCGCATCAGCGATCTGCGTGGCGCTCGTGGTCTGCGTCAGCAGAGCCTGGATGCGTTCGAAGCCGAAGAGGTTCCCGCTGGCGTCGGTAGCTTCGGCGATGCCGTCGGAGAGCAGCATGAGGCGATCGGCCGGCTTGAGCTGAAAGCGCAGGATGGAGAAGTCTGGCGATTCGGTCAGTCCAAGCGGCAGTGAGCCTTCCATGGTGATCGGCTTGCCGTTGACGTAGGGCGAAATGTGTCCGGCATTGGCGAGGATAACGTCCCCGTCGGACGCAATGCGCATGGCCAGGCAGGTAGCGTAGGCCTCGCCGCGGCCGAGCAGGCGGCGATTCAGGGCATCGAGCAGGATTCTCGGATCGGGGTCGAACTGCGCTACCGTGCGGATGGCGCCAACGAGAAGGGCGACCAGCATCCCGGCTTTGAGGCCCTTGCCGGCTACGTCGCCCGCAACGATCAGCAGGCTGCTATCGGAGGTGTTGGGAATAATCTGGAAAAAGTCGCCGCCCACTTCAAGCGCTGGGCGGTATTCGCTTTCAATATTGAATCCCGGAACGGCGGTGTGGCTCTCGGGCAGGATGACCTGCTGGACTTCCTGGGCCTGCTTGATGTCGAGGGCCATCAGGCGCTGGCGGCGGAGGCTGAGCACGAGACGGCGCAGCAACAACAGGGCAAGAGTGAGGACAAGAAGAAGATTCGCCAATTGTCGCGTCGTTAATTGCACGCCGAAGGGAAACCAGATGTTGATGACGTGGGCGAATTGAAGTTCGTCGGAGAATTCCGAAAAGACGGCGAGCAATACTGCCGGAATGGCGAGCCATCCCTCAAGGCCCTGCTCGCGAATGCCGGTATAGACGGTCAGCAGAAGCAATCCGGCGATGCCGAGGCGCGTCAGCAGCGAGACGACCAGAAACGCATGGTCCACCGATGGCGAGATAAAGATGAAGTTGTCGCCCACGGAGTTTGAAAGCATCAGGAGCGCGACGAGGCCTATGAGAAGCCGCGGGATCCAGAGGGGCCGCCGCTGCTGGAACCAGACGCGCCAGACCATAACCCATCCGGCGAAGATGAGCGGAATGATCACGCTCTTACGCACCGGCCCAATCCACAGGTAAGGAATCAATTCGGACCAGATGCTGAGGCTTGTGACCAAGGCGTTGGCCGCCTGCGCGAGCAGCAGAGCGCCGATCCAGAAGTAGATGTGATCGGAGCGATCAAAAAGGATCAGGCTGAGCGCGATGGTTCCAAACAGGCCGAAGACAAGGCCTTCAAGAAACGTGCCGGCATAAGCACGGTAGAGCTCGTCCCACTTCACCTGCTGCTGCGCGGCAATCGCTTCATCGACGCCGACGAGCGGGGGGTTGTGAAAGCCGCCTACGTCGTCCAGTTGCGTGAGCGTGTAGGGATCCATCCAGACGCGGAACGCAATGACGCGGGTACTACCTCCATTGCTAGCGGGCAGCGCAAACATCTTTGGGCGGGTGGTGTAGATCTTCGGACGCTCGCCCGAAAAATCGCCGAAGGCGCCGATGAGATTTCCGTTGTCGAAGATCTGGTAGACGTCATCGATATCCGAGGGACCCGCAATCGCAAGTTTCGTGCCGGGATGGCTTTCAACCCGGATGCGAATGCGATACCAGGCGTATCCCCAGTAGTCCTTGTGGCCGCGGGCTGTCCATCCAGGTACGTAGCCTGCAGTTCCGGCGATCGGATCAAAGGTGCCGGCAGGCGAACTGACGTCAACCGTCTCCCAGTGCGAGTCGTCGAAGCCGGGCTGAGCCCAGACGGGCTGCCCGGTGGCTGGGTCGATCGGGGAGTCGCCGACCGTGAATCTCCAAGGGCCATTCAGCGGTTCGACGCTATCGCCAAGGTGAATGGCTTCTGTTGTGACGGCGGGGGCAGGGGCCGTTTTAGAGGGCAGCCTGGTCGAGGCGCCGAGCAGCGCTGGCGCGAGAGCAAGAACCAGGACAACAAAAAAAGGGCGTGAACCCAACACGAACCTCGCGAAAAGCGGGAAATCTCTCCAGCAACTATAGCGAGTGCCGGCAGCTTTCGAAATCAGTTTTTACGCTGCGAAGTACCTGACAGTCACCTCTAACGGTCCTCAGGGGTAAGGAACGTTGATAGAAGGATGCCGTAGAATCAGCAAAATCGATGCAAACAAGAGAACAGGCGAGTGCGCTCAGCAGCGAGAACGCGGCCGGAGCGGCAGCGTCCCCCCGGTTCTATCGCCCGGAGCTTGATGTGCTGCGCTTTGGCGTCTTCGTGATGGTGTATCTGGGCCATACGCTTTACCCTGGCCCCGAGACACCCTCCTGGCTCGCGGCATGGTTCAATGCGAATACGATCGGGGTGCCAATCTTCTTTGCACTCAGCGCATTTCTCTTTACCGAGTTGCTGACCATCGAGAAGCGGACGACGGGCAAGGTTCATCTGCGGCCGTTTTATCTCCGACGCATCCTCCGCATCTGGCCCCTCTACTTCCTGGTCCTCTTCGCGGGCTTCTTCTTCTCGCGGCTGCGGGGCACCGGCGCGTCCTTCCCGGTCTCCGCATTGCTTGCCTATCTCTTCCTGGTGGGCGACTGGTATACGTCGATCCACGATTATCTTCCCGCCGGACTGATCGCGTTGTGGACCATCCCGGTTGAAGAGCAGTTCTATACCGTGTGGCCATTGTGTGTGCGCGGCATGACGCGCCGGACTCTTGGAATTCTGTGCCTGGTTGCGTGGTTCTTCAGCCAGGCCGTGGTCGTCCTTCTCTGCCTCTGGCACGTCTCCGCCGATCCGGGAGTGTGGACGAACACCTTTGCGCACCTCCAGTACTTCGCGCTGGGCGTTGGCTTGAGCCTGACGCTCGATGGCCGGGTGCCCAGCCTGCGAGGAAGCCTGCGCCTGCTCATGATCGCGGGGGCACTGGGCTGGCTGGTCGTGGTAGAGCGCGTCTTCAATCCTCGCAGTCATTACGGCCTCGCCTCGATCGGGGAGACTTTCCCCGAACTCCTGCTGGCCGGGTTCAGCGTTCTGATTATTTTGACCGCATTTCTCGGCTGGAACGCGTGCCGGCGTTTCAAGCGAATGCAGTACCTGGGAAAGATTTCCTACGGCTTGTACGTTTATCACATACCCTGCCTGCTGCTCCTCGGCAAAGTGAGCGTGCGCCTGATGGGGCGCAACAACCCATTGTGGGTGGATGTGATCGCATTCCCCATGACGGTTGGCCTGGCGGTCCTTTCCTATCGCTATTTCGAGCGGCCGTTTCTGCGCATAAAGGAGCGGTTCGCGTTCGTGAAATCGCGGCCGGTGTGATTTACCGCCGGGAGTCGGCTCCGCTGCGGGCTCGCAATTCCGCCTTTTTTGTGGAAATCCTTAGTACCGGAAACAGGAGGTTCGGCGACGCAAAGCCGGCCCTCACACCGTGTAGCATTGAGCTAAAGCCACGTGCTCTGAAATTGCATAAATAGCAATCAAGTCACCAAGGGGAAGTATGTATTCATTGTTTACGCATCTGGCCGGCCTGGGAATCGAGGTTGGCGTCGCCTGTGTCGGCGTGCGGCTGGGCGGCCTGCTGGTCGATTGGCTGAACACTCTTCGCTAAGCTCTGGTCCCGCTGCACTATGGGCAGCTTGCCCTTCCGGAAAAACCTCAATCAACTACGACCGGCAATCACCGCGTGATCACATGCCGGCGCCGGGAATGTAGTGATATTCGATCTTTGCTGGGCGCTTGATCGGGTCGCCCGTCAGATCGTGCGTATGCCACGCAACGCTTTCCGCCGCAACTTCCGGGTGCTTGCCGAGGAATTCGAGCGCGTAAACGCTGGCCGGTGGATCATTTTTCTCGTCGGCAAACTTGGCCGACTCGATCGCGGATTTTTCTTTCTCACCGAGCCGCCGGTAAATAATCGCCAGCGAATAATGCGCGGCGAGGTCGTCGGGGTCGATGGCCTGCAGGCGCTCATATGCGTCGCGGGCTGCGGCGTAGTTATGCTGCTGGAAGTAGCTGAAGCCGAGCTCGCGCAAGCCGTCCTTTGCGCGCGGATATTGGGCGAGCATTGCCTCGAAGTCGGCGATGGCCGCTTTGCCCTGGCCGAAATAGCGCTCAACGACGCCTCGGTAATACAGAGCACGCGGATCGCCGGGGAGAAGCGACAGCGCCTTTTCAAGATGCGGCTTCGCGTCGCTGTATCGCTCCCATGAGATTTCGACGATCGCCATGTTGGTGTAGGCGTCAGCGTAGTCAGGGCGCAAAGCGGCAACACGCTCGAAGGCCCGCACAGAAGCCTCGTACTGCTGCGCGTCGAGCAGCGCGATGCCATAGTTGTTCCAGCGCATCCACTCCTTGTTCTCGTCGGGCAACGGAGGAACAGGGCCGTTGGCGCCGATGCGGATCGTCCTTGTCTCGGTCCCCATGTCGAGAACAGGCTCAGGATAGTGCTTCGCCTGCATGGCGAAATCGAGGAAGTGCTGATCGAAGCGCCGATAACGCATAGTCGCGCTAATCGTGAACGATTCGGTGACTGTCTTGGGCAGGCGGAAGCGATAGCGCACCAGTTGCGAGCGGCCTGACTGCAGTGCGTTGTTGTAGGCCAGCACCCGGTTGTGCCAGATCTGATGGATATCGTTCAGCTCCCCCTTCACGTTGACAAGCCGGTTCGTAAAAGAGTGCGCCGAAGGGTCGAGGTTGCCATCCGGCTGGATGAATCCGCTTTCGGCGATGACTTTGCCTGTGCTGTCCTTGACCGTGAAGTCGACCCATGCTTCGTAAAAATCCCGCTGCTCGGGAATCAGCGAGTGGCCGATGCCTTTGTTCTGGATCACGACGTCGGCGATGAGGGTTTCAACGGGGGCAATGGAAAAAGCGGTTAGACCGAGCGGAGCAATCAGCTTTCGATCCGCTCCATCTTTTTCCAGTCCCCCCTCTTTCTCCAGTCCAAAAATATCGACGTTGAGGACACCGCCGCCCTGGGGACCGTCTTTGAGAAACGCGGCAAGCCTGCGTGCCTGCTCATCGAATTTGTAGTACGCGGGAATGAGGGAATTGCCCCCGAGCCAGCGATGGCTCGCAAGCTGGTTGTTCTTCGCGCCGGGGTCGGAAGTGTCGGCGGGCATCGCCTCGCGCGGCATGTGGCAGGTCTGGCAGGTGGAGACCGCGTCTTTTCTGTAGAAGGGAAGCGGCGATTGCTTGGCGAAGCTCGCGCCCTGCCACTCGTCGTAGACAGAGAAGGCGCGAAGCCACTTGTAGTCGTCGAGTTCGCGAGGAATGGCTGCTTTGTGGCAGGCTGCACAGAACTCGGTGGTCTTGTAGAGAGGCCGCATCACGGCCTTGGAGTGGCGATCGAGGTGGGCCAGGATCTCGGCATCGGAAACCTGCGCCGTGACAGGCGCGCCCTTTTCGTCGACGAGCACGGCTGGCGTGCCCATGATATAGCTGGCGGTTCCGGTTGTGTCCGTTGCAACGATGGAGTGGCAGACGGAGCAGGTGACGCCTTCTTGTTCAAAGGGGCGCTTCTTGGGCATGCCCTGTGACATATCGCCGGAGAGAAGAGCCACAGGGTTGTGGCATCCTTCACAATGCCGTGCGTACTGAACGCCCTTCTCGTCAATCAGCATGTTGACGTTCTTGAGATACCAGGGCGGTCGAAAGCTGTTGGAGTGCGTGCTCTGACGCCACTGGTTGTAGGCCTCTTTGTGGCAATGACCGCAGTATTCGGCTGTGTAGAAGCTCTTCGGGCTGAGGAACTGCCCGTTGGCCGATGTCGCGTTCGAGGGGAGGAACGGCGTCTCTTTGCCGAAGAAGTAGTTGTAGCGCGCAGAAACAGAATCGTGAAATTGCGTGGTCGGTCCGATCAGAGGAACGTGCGTCGCGTAGTCGGCAAGTGGCGGTTTATCGGGTGCAGGCGCCGGAGGAGCGGCCGAAGGCGTGGCGGCATCGGCGGGATCTTTCGCGGCGCGCACAGCGAAGGTGATTGTGAGGGAGACAGCCGCGACCAGGACAATCGGCAGCAGGCGGCGCGGCGCAACTTTGTGCATCGAACGGTCTCCGTTCAATCGAGGGAAGGGCCTAAGTTTCCGCGCCCGCGCAGGCGAGCATGCACAGACGCACTGAAACAAAAACGATAGCAGACAGGAGGGCCGAATTGTCTTCCACCGGAAGGTGGATAGAGGGCGCGCTCGAGCAGCGGCGAAGGATGATCTCCACTTTCAGCCAACGGTTCACAACGTGGGATGAATGGCGAGAAAATGGGGCTGTCTGGCTTGCCGCAAGGCTCATCCGCTTAGCCAAAGCAGGGCCGAAACTGTTAGGTTGGTTCTGACAGAACTTGCGAGCGGACATGGCGTCAAGCCCTTACTTTTCACTGGTTGTGCTTTTCTTTGCTGCCCTGGGATTTGGACTCGCTCCGCTGGGGCTCGCGTGGTTGTGGGGACGCGTGTTTGCGCCGGCGAAGCCGAACGCAATCAAGAACGCCACGTACGAGTGCGGACTTGAATCGAAGGGCGATGCGTGGGTGCAATTCCGCTCAGCCTATTACCTCTACGCCATCATCTTTCTAATTTTTGACGTAGAGGCGGTGTTTTTATTGCCGTTCGCGGTAGCGTTTACGGGGTTGGGTCTGGCAGCATGCGGGGCAATGCTCATCTTTGTGCTGTTGCTCGCTGAAGGCCTGGCGTGGGCATGGGCCAAGGGCGTGCTCACCTGGGCGTAAAAGCAGGGTCAGTGATCAGAGGTCAGGGATTGGCGACCGATCGGACTGAGTTGGAGAAGCGATGGCGGTTGATGAGGGACTGAAGATCGAGTTGGGCAAACAGGGCATCTTCGTGACGTCTCTCCAGGAGCTATACAACTGGGGACGTCGCAGTTCCGTGTGGCCCATGCAGTTTGGGCTGGCCTGCTGCGCAATCGAGATGATTGCGACGACAATGGCCCGCTACGATATGGCCCGCTTCGGCGCGGAGATATTCCGCCCTTCGCCCCGGCAGGCCGACATGATGATCATCTCCGGTACCGTGACCAAGAAGATGGCGCCCCAGGTCGTGCGCCTCTACAACCAGATGGCGGAGCCGCGGTACGTCATCGCGATGGGCGCATGCGCGATTTCCGGTGGCC
>JBATYG010000268.1:0-1640 GCA_049673945.1 Occallatibacter sp. | reverse complement strand
CCGCGCAAAGGTTCTGTACCCGTCGGCAGAGTTTGTGGTCTAATGGGACAACTTCGTACAGCTGCAAAGGCATTGCCCGAGGAGGGCGCGGATATTCGCGCTTCTCTTCCCACTGTTCTGCTGCCATTCGAGTGGAAGGGCGTCTTTGCGTCTTCTTTTTGTATTCGCGCTCATCTTAGCTACCACGCCGCTCTTTGCTCAGCAAGGCAGTCCAGGTTCGGTTCAAACTGGGGTGGCTGCAGAAACTGCATCCGAACAGGAAAAGGATTCGAGCGGAACTCAGGTACGAGCGCACTCGGACAGCATGAACCTGCCCGACGCGCCGAGTGTCTCCACGTCGCAATCCGAGATTCCGCTTTTAAAGCAGCAGCCGAAGCGCATGCTCGGCATTATCCCGGACTTCCGCGCAGTGAGCGCCGGGGCGATTCAGCCGCCCACGCCGAAGCAGGCGTTCAAGATCGCGACACAGGACAGCTTCGAATACTCATCGTTTATCTCCGTCGGCATCACGTCGTTATGGGCAGAATCGTCGCATGCGCACCCCGCGTTGGGTAAGGGCGCGCCTGGCTACTTGAGATATTATTGGCGCGGCTTCCTGGACAAGACAGACGGAAAATACCTGGTTACCTTCGCTTTCCCGACGGTATTCCATGAAGACGTACAGTATTACGCCATGGGCGAAGGCCCTCTGTGGAAACGAGGCATCTATGCCAGCTCGCGCATCTTGATCACGCCGGATTACCACGGGCGCCAAACCGTTAACGCCTCCGAATTGCTCGGGCGCGGCGCGGCCCAGGCCATCTCGCTTTTTTATTACCCGAGCAACGACCGGAATGCTGGCAAATTTGCGCAAAGGTATGGCATTGCATTAGGCAGCGATGCGTTGACGAATATGTTCCGCGAATTCTGGCCTGACATTGCGGCTCACGTGCTGCATCGTCATCCCTAGCGCGGGCGGACGACCGTGTGTTTGTATGGTCAGGCACAACGACCCGCCCGTATATGGCCCCGAAAGGGTGCCCAGTACCAGCCGAATCAAGTGGGCGTAAGTTGCCTGGATAAGGTCAAAGGAAGTGTGATGCACAGAAAATACCGCGGATATGCAACCAGCCGGGACTTTCAAAGAGAAATCCGGTTGATGTTTCTTCTGGCTGCTGCAGTTATCTTTGGGGATGCGATTGCGAGTCCGCAGGCACTCTCGATCGACCACGCCCAGAAAGCCTCTATAGCGCAATCATCTTTCGCATCCGTCTGCCACGAAACGTCGGCGGATGCCGCTGCTCTTGCAGCGTTGCGACTGGTCTGCCAGCAGGGACCGATTGCGCGCGGGGCGGCAGCGTCCGGAGAGCCAATCGTCATTGGGTTTCTCGGTGGTTTTGCCCGAGCCGATGATTTGAAGCATCCGGAGGTATTGTTTGCTTCCTATCTGCGCCAGCATTACGCCCCCGCACTCCATGCTCAGGTCTTTCGCAATCACGATGAGCAAGGAGCTTTGGCGTATGTCACGCGACTCCTCGATCAGGATCATGACGGTCTCCTCTCAGACGAAGAACGAAGGAGTGCGAGAATCATCATCTATGGCCACAGCTGGGGAGCGTCCGAGACCGCTGAATTTGCGCGCGACCTGGGTCGACGCGGCA
>JBATYG010000267.1:0-6881 GCA_049673945.1 Occallatibacter sp. | reverse complement strand
CCAGGCCTCGCGACGAGGCCTGGTTTTTTGTTGCCCCGATTTGGATGTCTGGACTACTTCGGCGGTGCAAGTGCGGGATGAAACTCGGCCTTGCCGTCAGGCAGGAGCACGATCTCAAACCGGCCCTCCTGCCCTTCGGATACAGTTGGACCGGTGAATTGCCGGAGTTGATGCGTCGCGCTGTCGTTGTACTGTACCTTGATGGGGCCGCTGAGACGTACCTGAAAGCGATAGTGGTAGGTCGCACCCGCGGCAAGATGATCCACGCCGAAGCTGGCGCTGGGATAGTCGACCTCGAGCAGATCAATGGGCGCGCCGGTTCTGTTTTCGACAAACGCATCGACCTGGGCGGAGTGGCACCCCGAAGCGAATGGAGCCAGCAGCACGGCAAAGGCAAGCAGAAACGCCCCGCGCCGGGTCATGCTTCTCCTTCGTCCGGCTTCGCGGGGCTGATCTCTTCGCTCATCTTCAATTTTTTCTCCATATTCTTCTCCAGGCGATCGAGGCGCTTTAGAAGCTCCGGCAAGCGCTGGAAGATGGTGACCGCGCGCAGCCACATGCGATTATCGAAGCCGGGAGAGCCAGAGATCATCTTGCCCGCCGGCACATCGTGGCTCACTGCAGACTGCGCGGTAAGAATCACGCCGTCGCCGAGCGTGCAATGGCCGGCAACTCCGGCCTGCCCGGCGAGAATGGCGTCGTTGCCAATCATCGAGGAGCCGGCGAGGCCCACCTGCGCGCAGAGCAGGGTATTCTTGCCTACTTTTGAGCCGTGGCCCACCTGCACGAGATTGTCGACCTTCGCTCCGTCACCGATTTCGGTTGCGCCAACCGTGGCGCGGTCGATGCACGCGTTGGCCTGCACGTCGACGCGGTCGCCGAGGCGCACTGGCCCCGATTGCGGAATCTTCTCCCACTCGCCCTTTTCGTTTTTTGAGAAGCCGAAGCCGTCCGCGCCGATGATGGCTCCGTTTTCGAGGGTGACGTGGTCGCCGAGCACGCAACCCTCACGGACGACAGCGTGCGCGTGCGCAAAGAAGTGACTGCCGATCCTGACCCCTGGGTAAAGCACCACGTGCGGCAGCAGGGTAGCCTTCGCGCCGATCGTCACGTTGGCCTCGATCACCACATACGCGCCGATATGCGCGCCGGGGCCGACCTGGGCGCTGGGGTCGATCATCGCGGTAGGGTGGATGCCCGCAGGATACTGCGGCGGCTGGTAAAAGAGACCCAGCGCGCGCGAGAAGGCATGGTACGGATTCCTGATACGCAGGGTTGCTGCGGAGATTTCAGGAAAGTCCGGCTCAACCAGCACCGCCGCAGCCTGGGTGCTCTTTGCCAGCCCTCCGTATCGGGGATTCGCAACAAATGTGATCTCCGAAGGGCCGGCCTCCTCAATTCCTTTGACACCGGTGACTTCAAGGTTAGGGTCGCCGCGCAGTTCAGCGCCCAGCCGGGTTGCCAGCTCGCCAAGCTTCATCGAGGGAATTGTAACTGGCGAGGCGCTCATTCCTTTTCCGCCCCGGTGGGGAAGAACAGCTCGGGTTGAGCTTGACCTTTGGCCGCGGGTGCGCCGCGCCGGCGCGTTCCGCTGCCGATAAGGCTCAGCACTTCAAGCGTCTCGATCGAGGTGCGCGGGAGGTAAATTCTCTGCGTATTGGACCGCGTGTCGGGGGGCGTGAGCAGCAGGCCGGCGCCATCGACCAGGGAGCGGTCATTGGCGGCCAGGCCCTCGAGCTCGTCGCCGTCGGTCAGGGTCATGCGCAGCCAGAGGCCCGAGGCGCGGGGGCGCACGGCGAATTTCTTCTGCAGAAGACGTTCGGGATTGCCCGGCTCGCCGGCCGTAAACTCACGCACATAGCAGACCCATTTCACGGCTTGCCAGGGGATGGTGAGAACCTTTCCGCTCAGGTCGAGGATCTCCAGCTCCGCCGCGTCCTGCCCGAAAACTGCGAGGGCGTAGCCCGCCGCCCAGTCCCGGGTGAACTTCCTCACAATCACAGGTTTACGCGCGGAGCCCATGCTCTGGATTGTCGCACGGCACCGCGCGGGCCGCGAGGGCAAAACGCAGCATTTACTGTGCACTTCACTCTAGCCAACCGGGGGCAATTGTGTTAACGTACTGGTTTGCAACCTCTGCCGTAGTGCCCTGTAAGCATAACCATCTCAGGGATTTGGAGCGGACAGGGGATCGCGGAAGCAGGGGATTGATGCCCGACTACATTTACCTTCTTGAGAACCGGCTCTCCGCCGATCAGCGGGCGGCACTGCGCACGCTGCGGGACGTTGCCCGCGACGCCGAGATTATCCTTTTTCTCACCGGCGATGCGGTACGCGACCTTACCAGCGGGCACGCGGTCCGGGATCTTGAAGTTGCGGTTCATGGAAATGCGCTTAAGCTAAAGAAAGCAATTGAGAAGCGTGGCGGGAGAGTGTGGGGCGAAGATGATGCCTCCCGCGCTCTCTATCTGTGTTTTCCGGGCACGGTCCGGGTCGATCTCATCAGCACCCATTCGGTCGAATATCCCAAGCCTGGCAAGCCGGTCTATCACCCGGCCTCGATTCAGCAGGACCTTCGCCGCCGTGACTTTACCGTCAACGCGATGGCCATCTCGCTCAACGAGGGCTCCTTCGGCCTGCTGATGGAT
This sequence comes from Occallatibacter sp., assembly GCA_049673945.1. Taxonomy (GTDB): domain Bacteria; phylum Acidobacteriota; class Terriglobia; order Terriglobales; family Acidobacteriaceae; genus Telmatobacter. Next base: position 4,233 of record JBATYG010000267.1, on the reverse strand, counting down.
CCTCTGAATGGCGCCGCCGACATCGAAGGCCGCACCCTGCGCCTGGTTTCGAATTACGGATTCCTCGAGGAGCCGGCGCTGCTGATCCGCGCCGTACGGTACCGCACCCGCCTCGGCTGGGACCTCGATCCGCGAACTCAGACCCGCTACGAGAATGCTCGGGAAGAGAACGTCATGGAGTACCTCTCGAATCACGCCCGCAGCCAGGAACTGGAGCAGATCGGGCATGAGGACGACGGATTCAAAGTTCTGCAGGCCCTTGAGGCCGAGGGCTGGATGAAGGTTCTCTTCCCGGCGTGGACTGCGGCGAAGGCCGACGAAGAGAAGCTCAAGGCCTTGCACGACCTGGCAGTGGAGCTGCTGATGCAGGGCGTTCATCCGGACATGTCGGCTGCGCAGATGCAGTTGCTCACTGCCAGGCTACCGGCCAAGGATCTCGCCGTCCTGAAGAAGCAGTTGCTGCGCCCCGGCTTTGTTGAAGAGTGGAACAGCCTTGAGACAATTGCCGCGGGATTCTCGAAGGTGCTGCTACAAAAGCACCAGAGCCCGTCAGCCATATACAAGCTCCTTACTACCTACGATCCCGAGGCCGTGCTGTGGCTCGGATTCACCAGCAACGCCGCCGCCGTCAAGGAGAAGTACGAGCAGTTCCTGAAGGTCTGGCCTGAGGCTCGGCAGCGCATTCCGTACGCGCAGATGCTGGAGATGCGTATCACGCCCGATCTTCCGAAGTACGGCGAGCTCATCCAGCTCCTCTTTCTCGAATTGATTGACGGCAAATTGACGACGCCCGAGGAGATCAAGGCATTCCTCGAGCCGTTCTCGCCGCCGGCGCCGCCGCCGCAGATCACAATCAAGCGGACGCGCGCCCGGCGCAATGCTGAAAAGGCGAAAGAGCGTTCCTTCGACGACGAGGAAGAGGCAGATATCCCTGGCGATGACGACGACCTGGAGGATATCGGCGGCGACGAAGAGATCGACCTTGGCATCGACAAGAGCGACCTCGACCCCGGTGACGAAGAAGAGTCCGACGAAGAAGAAGAGTTTGGCGAGGACGAGGAAGACGAAGAGCCGGCCAGAGGCAAGAAAGGCAAAGGTAAAGCAGTTAAACCAGCCAAAGCGGAGAAGCCGGCGCCGGCAGCCAAGGCCGCGGCTCAGGCTGCGAAGCCGGCCAAAGAGGGGAAGCCTCCCGCGCTGCCCCCGGCGGCAAAGGGCAAGCCCGACGCAAAGCAGAACGGAAAGGCTGCTGCGCCCGCGAAGACTGCTCCAGCAAAAGCTGCGCCAGTGTTGGCAAAGCCAGCGGTGAAGTTGAAGCCTGAGCCACCGCAAAAGAAGGCAGAGCCGCCGCAAAAGAAGTCGGCTCCTGCGAAATCGGCCAAGGCGAATCCGGTTCTTAAGACCGTTGCGAAGAAGGACGCGCCGAAGCATCCGGCGAAGGCCAACGGCAAGGCTCCGCAGGCGAAGGGGCACGCGAAGCCTGCCGCGAAGCACGCCCCGGTGAAGAAGAAGCCTGCTCCGCCCGTTAAGCCTGCCAAGACGAAGAAGCCCGTGGTTAAAAACGGCAAGAAACGCTAGACAGATCTGGAGCCAGATCGAGAGACCAGCCGGGAGAGGGGCGCGCTGATTTCAACGCAGGCCTTGCCAGCGCAGGGCCTCGCGCAGCGCAGCGGAGAGCATTGCATCCCGTCGCGCATGATATCTTCAGGGCATTCCCGGAGGAATCGGTTATGGCTCGTCCCCTCATTCGCGCAATCTTCGTGTGCCTCTTAGCCGTGCTTCTCGCCTCTCCGGCCCTTGCGGTTGACCGCCGCCATCACCCGGAGGTGAGCGGCGGCGCGGAGCCCGGCTTCCGCTTTGAGCGCGGCGGCTGGACCTACGTGCATCTGGAGGGAACTCCGCAGGAGATCGGCTACCAGCATGGCCGGCTGCTCGCGGCAGAGATCGTTGACCTGATCCGTGTCAACCAGGTTGAATTGAGCCACTCCACCCATCGCAAATGGGAGTTCTACCGCGACGCGGGCCGCACCATTCTCTGGCCGCACATCGAGCCCCAGTATCAGCAGGAACTCGAAGGCATCGCGAAGGGCGCGCGCTCAAAAGGCGCGAAGATCGACGTATGGGATGTGCTGGCGCTCAACAGCAGCATTGAGTTGTCGGAGTATTACGTTCCATGGCTCGACAAGCAGCAGCACGGCTCGGCCACTGCGAAGCTCGATTATCCCGTGATCAGGCCGCAAGGCCGATGCTCGGCTTTCATCGCCACCGGCAGCTATACGAAAGATGCAAAGATCGTGGTCGGCCACAACAACTGGACAGGCTACGCCGATGGCGAGCGCTGGACAATCATCTACGACATTCAGCCCGATCACGGCCACCACATTGTGATGGAGGGTGAGCCGGGCGTGATCACGAGTGAAGACGACTTCGGACTCAACGATGCAGGCCTGATGATTACCGAGACCACAATCACGCAGTTCGCCGGATGGAACTCCGACGGCATCCCCGAGTTCGTCCGTTCGCGCAAGGCGATGCAGTACGCCGGCTCCATCGATGAGTATGCGAGCATCATGCGCGAAGGCAATAACGGTGGCTACGCCAACGACTGGCTGATCGGTGACCGCAAGACTGGCGAGATTGCCTACCTGGAATTGGGTCTCAAAAACTCGCCTCTTCTGCGAACCAAGGACGGATACTTCATCAGTTCCAACTTCCCGCGTGATGCGGCATTGATTCAGCAGGAAACCGATGGCTTCGACCCGACCAATCTTGGCAGCTCGCCCAATGCGCGCCGCGTAACCTGGGAAGACAGGATGGCTTCCTCCAAGGGCCGCATCGATGTTGCAATGGCCGAACAGTTTCTCTCTGACCACGCGGATAGCTATACCGGCAAGCGGGGTCCCAATGAGCGCTCGCTCTGCGGGCATGTCGATGTAAGCAGTCGTGGGGTCCCCGAGTGGGACTGGGAGCCGTACTATCCCGGAGGTGCAGTCACGGGCAAAGTCACAGACTCCGAGATGGCGGCACATCTTTCGCTGATTGCGCGCGCCGGGCACCCCTGCGGCGAAGACTTTCTGGCGGCGCCGTTTCTGAAAGCGCATCCCGAGTTTGGCTATTTGAAGCCGGTTCTCAAAGACATGAAGGCCGGCCCCTGGACCGCATTTGCCGCCGGTGAAAAGCAGTGATCGTGCGGCCCTGCCGACGATAAGTTGACGCAGGTCGGTCCTCTCTCAGGAACCTTGCCGCTACCAGCCGTTTCATACTTGGTAAATGAAAAATGGGACGGTAAGAACCGTCCCATTCAAGATTCGGCGATCTCTGCGGGGACCCCGGCGAATCCCTTCTCCGTATAACTTTGATCCGACTTGCCGGTATCCAGTTCTCGGATCGATCCAGCCGGGGCGAGGAAGCTCCCCGGACTGGATGATGCCTGGCTAGCTAGTAGCGGCCGCGGCCGCCGCGCGCGCTGGAGCCGCCTCCGCTTCCTTTACGCGCCTGGTAGCAGTCGCGACAGAAGACCGGACGATCGCCGCGTGGCTCAAAAGGTACAGTCGTAGGTTGGCCGCATCCCGAGCAGATCACAGGTGTTCCCTGCGAGGGAGCCGAGCGGTATCCACCACCGCCGCCTCCTCCCTGATCGTTCTTCTTTGCCATCCGGCAAGGCTTGCAGCGCTTGGGTGTCGAATAACCGCGTTCCTGAAAGAACGCCTGATCAGCAGCTGTGAAGGTAAAGTCCTGCCCGCAATCGCTGCAAGTTAGTTGAATATCTCCCGCCATGGTTCTCCTCGTGCGCTGATTGTACAGCCCATTTGCGTTTTTTCGTACAGGGAATTCTATTTAGAAACTAAAACTTATGACCGGCCAGTCCCTTATGGGCGTCAAGTTATTGGCCCCAATTCGGGATAATTTGACCAATCGCGGGCTAAGTAACTTGGCGGTGCAACTCCATGTATACGTTCTCTGAGGAAGCTGCTCTTGAAAGAAAAAACGCGATCTTTGAGTGAGCACGGCCTGCTGCCCACAGCGCGCCTCCCCAATCATTCGTGAGCTGATTGACGCCAATATTCCGTTTGAGGGCCCTGCACTTATCCGCCAATCCAATTTGCTTCGATACCCGTTCATCTGTCGGATGGGCCGGATCGCAGAAATTCGTTTTCAGCGGCTACCCTTTCCTAGTAACCTTTCGCCCGTGCGGCACTTCCAATGGTGCATGCCACGAAGACTGCGGGATCGCGG
>JBATYG010000266.1:0-4938 GCA_049673945.1 Occallatibacter sp. | reverse complement strand
CTCTCTCAGACTTCACGGCGGCGCATGGGCGGGCGCTGGCGCAGGAGTACGCGCTGCAGTTTGCGTTCTCGCGGCAGTGGAGCAATTTGCGCGCGGATGCGGCGCGGACGGGGATTCGCATCCTGGGCGACGTGGCGATTTTTGTGAATATGGATTCGGCCGATGTGTGGATGCACCCGGAGCTCTTTGAGCTTGACGAGGAGCTGAAGCCGACGCGTGTCGCCGGTGTGCCGCCGGATTACTTTTCGCCGACGGGGCAGCGGTGGGGCAATCCTCTGTACCGGTGGGAGACGCTGGAGAAGCAGGATTTCGGATGGTGGACGCAGCGGATACGGCGCGCTCGCGAGTTGTATGACATTATCCGGCTTGACCACTTCAGGGGCTTCGAAGCGTACTGGGCGATTCCGGCCGATGAAGAAACAGCTGTGAATGGCGAATGGGTGAAGGCACCGGGGCTGAAACTGTTTCGCGCGCTTGCGACGGCACTGGGTGAGTTGCCGCTGGTTGCCGAGGACCTTGGGCTGATTACGCCGGAGGTGGATGCGCTGCGGCTCGAGCTGGGCATGCCGGGGATGAAGGTCATCCAGTTTGGCTTTGGCGACAAGGGAGCGCACATTCATCTGCCGCACGAGTACACCGCCGGAACGGTTGCGTACACCGGCACGCACGACAACGACACGACGCAGGGATGGTGGAAGACGGCAAGCGCCGTGCAGCGCGAGGGTGTCGAGGCGTATGTGGGGCCGGTGAATGACCGGCCGGCGCGGCCGCTGCTGCGCGCGGTGGCGTCAAGCGTTGCGGAGATTGCGATCTACCCGGCGCAGGATCTGCTCGAGCTGGACTCTGAAGCGCGGATGAATACACCGTCGGTGGCAACGGGCAACTGGAGCTGGCGCGTGGCCGAAGGGAGCTGGAAACCGGAGCTTGCAAAGCGGCTGGCGGCAGTGGTTGAGGTCACGGACCGGGAGAATGATCCGCTGGGCGAGCAGAGATGAGTCGAAAAAAACTAATGAGAAGTCAGCGCGAAAGGTCGAGATATTCGAGAGCGCGTTCTTTTGGGAATTGATAAAACCCGAGCATCTTATCGATTACGGCGAGCGCCTCGGCGTCAGAAATTCCCCCACCAACACGGATGGTTTTGTCGCCTGTCTCAAAGCAGATAGCACTTTCCTGATAAGACCTTCCTTTTCTCGTCGCCTGGGTATAGCGAAGGTTGCGAACCTCGGATGTTGGGATTGAGCGACGATTCAATCGAATCCCGAATAGGTTGCGCTCAAAATCCAGAACACGAGGATCGAGACGGAGAATGGTCTGGCCTCCGAGGGCCCACAGGATCGCTGACGTTACAAAGCATTCGCCGATTGCCCAACCAACCATCCAGAGCGCACTGAACCATACGACGTGAGACATGTCCCTGTCGGGAAAGGCCTGATGCCAAACAGACTTTCCCGCGATGGTCCACCCTGCCAGCCAAACTGCGAAAAATAGAATAGCCCAACCTATCCGCGCGGGGATTACGACCTGAATTCCAGTCGCAGTTCGGTCCCACGTCACTCGGTCGGCAAGTTTTTCCATTTGAATTGATTCATAATACTGCGATTTGCCATCCAGCGGGTATCGGCTTCCTTGCCCCTTGGTATGCTTGAGGGCACATGGAAATAGCGGCGATTCAAACCCACGGCCTGACCCGGCGCTTCGGCGACCTCACTGCCGTGGAGGACGTTACGCTGAGTGTTGCCCAGGGGCAGTTTTTCGGGTTTCTTGGTCCTAACGGAGCAGGGAAGTCGACCACAATCAAGATGCTCACCGGATTGCTTGAGCCGAGCGCGGGCACGATTGAGATTCTGGGCAGGCCCTTCAGCGCGAACGCGTTTGAGCTGAAACGCCAGATTGGCGTGGTGCCCGAGGGTATGGCGCTGGTGGGCCGCCTGACGGCTCCCGAATATCTGCACTTTGTGGGCCGCATGTATGGACTGGATGGTGCCATCGTGAGCCAGCGAACGGAGGAGCTGCTCGAATTCATGCAGCTTGCCGATGACCGCCGCAAGATGATCACGGATTTTTCGCATGGAATGCAGAAAAAACTGGCGCTGGCGGCGGCGGTGATCCATGGGCCGAAGGTGCTGTTTCTCGACGAGCCGTTTGAGGGTGTGGACGCGGTGGCCGCGGGCATGTTGAAGAGTATGCTGCAGCGCATGATTCAGCGCGGCGCGACGATTTTTCTTACGACGCACGTGCTTGAAATTGTGGAGCGCCTTTGCAGCCACGTGGCGATCATTCACCAGGGACGATTGGTGGCAGACGGTTCAATCGAGGAGCTGCGCGCGGGCGTGGCTTCGACGCTGCCGGGGACGGAGAGCACGCAGCGGCTTACGCTCGAGCAGATATTCCTTTCGATTGTGGGTGCGGGCACCGAGGCGACGGCGCAGGAACTCTCATGGCTGACTTAGGCAGCGCGGAGCCGCCGGCGAACTCGGCAGGTGGCAGCGGAGTTTTCAGCAGCCTGGCATGGGTGCAGTACGCGGCGCTGGCCCGCATGCGGTCGCGGCTCTTCGTGAACGGGATCCGCACCAACGAAGGAGCCTTCGAATTTGGCGCGCGCGCAGTTTCGTTTTTTATCTATTGCCTGATCGGCCTTTCGCTCGGGGCTGGAGCGGGCGCCGCGACGTTTGCGATTCTCTCTTCGCACGAGTGGCAGTTTCTGGCGATAGAGTTCTGGGTTGTGCTGTTCCTGTGGCAGGCGATGTCGGTGATGCTGGCTTCGTTCCAGGAGCAGTTTGATCTGACCGGGCTGCTGCGCTTCCCGGTGAGCTTCGGCTCGTTCGTTCTGCTGCATCTGATCTTCGGGTTAATCGATATCCCCACGATTGTGGGCGGCCTGTGCGTGCTGGGCATCCTCGTGGCCACGACGATCGCGCGGCCGGAGCTGTTTGTCTGGGCGGCGCTGGTGCTTGGCTGCTTTGCGGCGTTTAACGCGTTGCTGGCCCGAGCGATTCTTGCGTGGCTCGACAGGTGGCTCGCGAAGCGGCGGTCGCGGGAGATCATGAGCGCCGTGTTTCTGCTGGGTGTATTGAGCCTGCAGGCTTTTAATCCGGGACTTCACAAGCAGAGCGAGGACGGCCGGCCAGCGGCTGAAGCGCATCGGTCGCAGCGTCTCACGCTGAGGGCGATCAACGCGGCAAGGGCGGTGCAGGTATGGCTGCCGGGCGGGCTTTCCGCAGAGGCTCTGCAACACGCAGAGGAAAATAACCCGGTGGCTGCGCTTGGGCTGCTGGGATTGCTGGGAGTCTACAGCGTGGGCGCCGGTGCAATGCTCGCGTTGCGTCTGAAGGCCGAATACCGCAGCGAGAGTCTTGGCGAGGCGCCGAATCGCCAGCGTGCGGCGGTCAGAGAGAGCGGATGGGGGCTGCGAGGCGGCCCGATTGCTGCGGTGATCGAGAAGGAGCTTCGGACGCTGACGCGATCGATCCCGCAGCTCTATGCGGTGTTTGTGCCGATGGTTATGGTGTTCATTATCGGCAATGTATTTCGCACCGCGGCGACGAATACGCGGCATCCGTTTCAACTGGCCTTTCCGCTGTGTGTTGCCTATGGGCTGGTGGGATTCATTCAGCTGATCTACAACAACCTTGGCGCGGAGGGGAGCGGCATCCAGTTGCTGCTGCTTTCTCCCACGCCGATGCGCACCGTTCTGCTGGCGAAGAACCTGTGCCATGCAGGACTTTTCCTGATGGTAGCGGCCGGGTCGGGGTTGCTGGCGAGCATACGCCTGGGGCGCCCGGGACCGGTGATTGCGGTGGTGACGGTGGCGTGGATCGCGTTTGCGCTGCCTGCGAACCTGGCGGCGGGCGATCTTATGTCGCTGATGATGCCCTACCGCGTGAACCTGGGACGGCTGGGCAGGCAGCGGGGCTCGCAGGCCAATGCGCTGCTGAGCATGATGATCCAGGCAGGTCTGCTGGGGATCGGCGCGGGCGTGATCAGCCTGTGCAGCTTTCTGGGCGGCAGGTGGTCGGCTGCGATTGTGCTCTTGGTGCTTGCGGCCGCGGCGTGGGTGGTGTGGCTGGTGGTGCTGAGCAAGACGGACCGGATTGCCGGCAGCCGCAAGGAAAATCTGATCGCACGACTCGTCAAGACCGAGTAGCCCGCGCGGCGCGTCAATTCACACACAATTTAGAATGCGCGGTCCAGAATAAGCCATGCGATTCTGCATGAGGCTGGCGGAGGGGCTCAGAGCCCTTTGTTTGCGCGGAAAGCGCGAACAACGGCGGCGGGATCGCGGTGTTCGCCATCGACGGCTTCGTTCATGCCGCGCATATCTTCTTCAGTGATTTTGCCGGCGAGAGCGTCGAGCGCAATTTGAATCTGCGGCCAGCGCCTCAGCGCATCGTCGCGAAAGAGAGGCACGGCCTGGTAGGGCGGGAAATAGTGCTTGTCGTCTTCGAGCACAGTGAGGCCGAAGGCGCGGATGGACCCATCGGTGGAGTTGGCCGCGATCATGTCGACCTGGTGCGCATTCAGGGCGCGGTAAAGCAGGCCGAGCTCCATGGCGCGCGGAGGCTCGGCAAATCTGAGCCCGTAGGCGGCGCTAAGGCCGGGCAGCCCGTCGGGGCGCTGCTGAAACTCGTATCCGACGCCGAGGCGCCATTGAGGCGTGTATTGCGCGGCCTGGCTGAGCGTGGTCAGGTGCAGGCGGCGCGCATCGTCTCCGCGGATGACCATGGCAAAGGTGTTCTGGAAGCCGAGGGGCGGGCCGACCGTCACACCGTAGCGTGTGGCGTAGAGTTTGCGAACAATGTCGAGGACAGCCTGCGGGTTGCGATCAAGCGGCTGCTTGAGAATGGCGGTCAGGGCAGTGCCTGTGTACTCCACGTAGCCGTCGATGCGGCCGGCGATGAGCGCCTGGTTGCAGATGTAACTGCCGGCAAGGTAGAAGCG
>JBATYG010000265.1:0-2719 GCA_049673945.1 Occallatibacter sp. | reverse complement strand
AGATACTTCTTAAGGTGAGTTTTTCGCCCTGGTTTACTATCCATCACGCATTCGCGCTCGCGCCGGAAGGGCAAATCAAATTGGGGCCGTCGGGGAGGTCTGCTTCCGTGTTTCAGTCCAGCAAAATGGATAGCAAATTGGAGAGTAAGCGACAATCAATCGCATACGTAATTGATTCTAAAAAGCGGGAGTAGTTCAGTGGTAGAACGTCAGCTTCCCAAGCTGAATGTCGCCGGTTCGATCCCGGTCTCCCGCTCCAGAAATCTTCTCTGACTCATTCCTCGGCACTCCCCAGGTTCTGTTCGATCTTCAGCACAATGCACACCACTGACACGTCACCGCTGACGACCATCTGGTGTGGCAAGCCGGCTGGCACATGAGCCATGTCGCCGACACGCAGCTCCTGGCGATTGCCGCCTACCACCGCTGAACCGCGTACCTCGCCCGGAGCGACCGTCTTTGCGTCCGCAATGGCGCCGCCGGTCACAAGCGCGGCACGGCCCTGCAGGACAAAGAAGAGGTCGGCGAAGTTCTCGTGCTGCTCGGCCACGCCGTCACGGCTGCGAAAGAGCAGATGAATCGCATGCTGCGGATACTCCTTGAGCACTTCGCTGGCCGAGCCATCGCCGGCGCGCGCCAGTTCGCGCAGATAGGCGGCGCGCTCAAGCACCACGGGCGATGAGAGATGATCGAGCACCGCGGCCTCCGGGTACTTCTTCGCGCGAGCGCGCGGTGGCTCGATTGGCGTTTCAACTGGCAGCAGGTCCCGCAAAATCGCTTTCGAAATCTGATCCATTGTTTTCCCCATTGTTTTCGTTGTCGATCGCTAGAGGCCAGCCTGCTCGCGCGCGCGTTGAAAGATCCTGGTGAACATGGGCCGGGTGAGCCGTCCGGTGTTGGTGTTCTGCAGCGAGGGATGAAAGCTGGCGATTACCCTCAAACCGCTGGGAAGCGTGTACTCTGCCGCGTGTGCGAACGTGTAGCCAGCGCGGGAATTGATTTCGCTCTTGCGCTGCGCGTGGGCCAGCAGGCCGTCAAACGCGATGCGCCCCAGGCAGACGACGACACGAAGATCGCGCAGCAGGGATATCTCGTCATCGAGCCACGGGGCGCAGTTGCGCAGTTCTTCGATGGTCGGCTTGTTTCCTGGTGGCGCGCAACGCGCGACGGAGGTGATCCATAAATTCTTCAGCTTCATGCCGTCCTGGTTCGATGTTGATTCAGCCTGCGAGGCGAAGCCCGTTTCATGCAGGACCGGATACAGGAAGTCGCCCGAGCCGTCGCCGGTAAAGGGCCTGCCTGTGCGGTTTGAACCGTGGGCGCCGGGCGCCAGGCCGAGCGCCAGCACGCGCGCCGTTGGGTCGCCGAAGGAAGGCACCGGACGCCCCCAGTATTCCTGGTCCAGATAGGCGCGCCGGCGCACCCGCGCCACCTCGCCGCAATGAGCGCGCAGCCGGGGGCAGCGGTCGCATGCAATAATGCGTGCGTTGAGCGCGTTGAGGTTATGCGCCGAGATTTCCATGTGCAAATTTTAGGCCATGGGACGATCGCCTGTCTGGCGCATCCAAGTTACTTGCAACAATCGATACCCGGGCCGCCAGAAATTTTCGGTAATCCTGACCCGCATCCGCCGGGGTCCTCATCCCTCTTTCAAGGAGATCAATGCGATGAAACCTGCAAAGCTCTTGCTGCTCGCCGGCGATTTCGTAGAAGACTACGAAATCATGGTTCCGTTTCAGGCCCTTCAGATGGTCGGCCACGGCGTCGATGCGGTTTGTCCCGGTAAGAAGAAGGGCGAACAGGTGCGCACCGCAATTCATGACTTTGAGGGCGATCAGACCTACTCTGAAAAACGCGGGCACAATTTCACGCTTAACGCGACCTTCGACGAGATCAAGCCGGAGAGCTACGACGGGCTTGTGATCCCGGGCGGCCGCGCGCCGGAGTATCTGCGTCTGAACGCCCGGGTGCTCGACATCATTCGCCACTTCGACAAGGCCGGCAAGCCGATTGCCGCACTCTGCCATGGGCCTCAGTTGCTCGCGGCAGCCGGCGTGATCAAAGGTAAGAAACTCAATGCTTATCCCGCATGTGCGCCGGAGGTTGAGATGGCGGGCGGAATGTTTGTAAAGGTCGACCTCACCGACGCTGTTGTAGACGGAACCCTTGTAACGGGTCCGGCGTGGACTGCGCATCCAGCGTGGTTGGCAAAGTTTCTAGACGTGCTCGAAGCGCACCTTGTGAGCAGCCGTGCGGCCTGACCAGAGGGGACTAGTATGTCGATACACCCTAGAGCACAGCGGCGGACTTTTCGCCGCGCACTTCGCGCAATGGCTGCGCTGTTGCGGCGGCAAGGACCTGTTGAATCTCCGCGAGGATTGAGAGCGCGACGGCGGCGGGCGCTTCGCCGCCCAAGTCGAGCCCTGTAGGCGCGTGCAGCTTTGCGAGGCGGCGCTCGATCGCTTCAGTCGTGGCCTCGTGGCCGAGAAGCCGCGCGGCTTCAGCCAGCAGCTCCCGCGTACGGCGCTGCGGACCAAGCACTCCGAGGTAGGCGGGCACAGGTTCAAGCGATTCAATTGAAGCCAGAATGCGCGAGTCCTGGTCGAAGCTGTGCGTCATTACGATTGCGGCGTCGGTGGGCCGCATGCGCAAAAGCCCCGGCGCGGCATCGGGCAAATCGAAGATCGGGAGCGTCAGCACTTCATCAGAAGTGGGAAAG
>JBATYG010000264.1:0-1534 GCA_049673945.1 Occallatibacter sp. | reverse complement strand
AACTCGCTACCCGGTGCTTTATCTGCAGCACGGCGGCGGAGAGGACGAATCAGGATGGATTCGGCAAGGCAAAGCGAATTTCATTCTCGACAACCTGATCGCCAGCGGAAGCACAAAGCCGATGATCATCGTAATGGCCAACGGGTACGCGAGCCGTGCGGGCTTCGTCCTTCCCGACCTTACAGGAAAGCCGTTCGGCTCGCCGGAGTTCCTGAAGGTGATGCAGGAGCGCATGGGCGCCTTCGAAGATGACATGACGCAGGTGCTGATACCGTTCATCGACAAGACCTTCCGGACCCTCCCCGATCGCGATCACCGCGCCATGGCCGGGCTTTCGATGGGCGGCATGCAGACATTCCAGGTCACGTTCAATCATCTCGATCTGTTTTCGTATATTGGCGGCTTTAGCGGCGCGGCCAACGTCTTCGCAATGGGAAACCAGAAACTGGATACGAAGACAGCATTTAGCGGTGCAATGGCCGACCCTGGTGCCTTCGCGAAACGTGTGCATCTTCTATGGATTGGCGTGGGAACGAAAGAACCCGATCGTATGAAGTCCGGACTGGAGAATCTGAACGCCTCACTGGACGAAGGAAATATCAAGCACGTTTTTTACGAGTCTCCCGGCACGGATCACGAATGGCAGACCTGGCGTCGCGACTTGAAAGATTTCGCGCCGCGGCTGTTCCAGGCGCAGAGTTCACAGGCCGTTGCTGCGCGGTAGGGCAACTCAACCTTAGCTCAAACTTGGGGTTCAACATGAACAAATGGATGACGCAGACGACGCGGAGATTTGTCCTGGTCACTGGAGTGCTTTTCATGGTGCTAGCGGTACGGCCGGCTGTCGCTCAAGAGACAGCGGCTCTTCCATATCTGGACACCAATCTAACGCCTGAACAGAGAGCCGCCGACCTGGTGCACCGCATGACTCTTGCGGAGAAGGCCACTCAGATGCAGAACAACTCCGCGGCAGTTCCCCGCCTCAACATTCCTGCTTACCAGTGGTGGAGCGAGGCGCTCCACGGAGTGATCAATGAGGGTGTAACCGAGTATCCCGAGCCCATCGGCCTTGCCGCTACGTTCGATACGCCGGGCATTCACACCATGGCGGCCCAGATCGGCATCGAGGGACGCATCAAGCACGTCCAGAATCTACGCGAAGGACACACCGGCATCATGGGAGGCCTCGATTTCTGGTCCCCCAATCTGAATATCTTTCGCGATCCACGCTGGGGCCGCGGTCAGGAAACCTACGGCGAAGATCCCTTCCTCACCGGCCGCATGGGCGTTGCTTACGTGACGGGACTGCAGGGCGACAATCCGAAGTATTACCTGGCCATTGCGACACCAAAGCACTACGACGTGCACAGCGGGCCTGAGCCAACGCGCCACTTTGCTGATGTGGACGTGAGCAAGCACGATGAGGTGGATACGTATGAGCCTGCATTCCGCGCCGCCATTGTAGAAGGCAAAGCCGGCTCGATCATGTGCGCTTACAACGCAATCAACGGTGAGCCGGCCTGCGCCAACCAAT
>JBATYG010000263.1:0-6587 GCA_049673945.1 Occallatibacter sp. | reverse complement strand
ACAACCTCGAGCAGTCCCAATCCATCCTGCAATCCAGTCGCCCCACCGCGCCCTCCCAGTCTGGCGCGCCGCTCGTCGTTGGCGCTTCCCATGTCACCGGCGAGCCGCTCCTTCCCGAGGTGCTGCGCGAAGCGCAAACCGTTGCCGCCACCGATACCGGCGTCACCACCCTCCTAGCTGGCAACGCCACTGAGCCGAATGTCGCCGCTCATCTCGCGTCTGCTTCACTCATCCACTTCGCCGGCCACGCCACCCGCTACCAGGGCACAACGCGGATGCTGCTTGCCTCCACCGGCCAACCCGGTGACAAGCCCTGGCTCGATACTCCGCTGCTGCTCAAAAATCCCCCGCGCGCCGCGAGACTCGTCGTCTTCTCAGCATGTTCTACCGGCAAAAGGGAAGAGGGCTGGGATCACGATATGGGAGATATAGTCGACACGCTTGCTTCTCTGGGAGTGCCCGAGGTGGTCGCCACGCGCTGGCAGATCGATTCCGCCTCTGCCGTTCCCATGATGCGCGTCTTCTACCAGGGTCTTGCGAACGGACTCAAGGTGCCGCAGGCTCTCACTTCGGCGCGGAAATCGCTTGCCCGCGACGCGCGTTACAGCCACCCCTACTACTGGGCGGCCTGGTACGCCTCCGGTACGGGAAACACGGACTTGCGGGAGATCTTTCATGGCGAAAGCAGCAAAGAAAACAGCGAAAGAGCGGAAAGGTAAATCGGCCACTTCCGCAGGCCAACTCGACGTTGTCTTCGATGGAACCTGGGTCATCCTGCCAGAGGTAAACGCGGCCAGGAGGATCACCGGCGTCAAGATCTACTCGCCGTCCTGCGGCCATCCGCAGGGCGTCACCTTTGTCGCCACCCTGGCACCCAACCCCTGGCCTAACCAGGATGCCTTCTACCAACTCGACAACCATGGCTACACACTCCCCATTCAGAGAAGCAATAGCAAGCGGGCTGGCATGCACGTCAGTTGGATCGACCCGGTGATCAATCACATCGTAACCGCACCACGGCTCATGGGCGAAAACTGGGACCTCCAGGTCTCCATCCCCATCGGGCCCGATGCCTGGGTCTCCAGTGACACGGTCACTCCGAAGACAACGGACTCGTATGGAAACACTGTGCCCTGTTTCGCGGGCGATGATGCGCCGAAAGCCAAAGTCTCTTCCTTGCAGACGTTGAGCTTCGAGGGACTGAAATCCGTGGCGCTCTTCGGCGCACCGGCAAGGGTCCAGGCACTTCTCCCATCACCCTGGAATGGCAAAGGCTCGCTCATCTTCGAGGATGAAATCCCCTATATCCCCTCAATCACACATGAACGCGCTGCGATTGACGCCATGGCCGACCTTGCCGGCCTCGACCTCGTGCTCAACTATCCGCTACCGGCAAGACACATCCCGTCAAAAGGCCCTATCCAGGCAATGCTGCGCACAACATCATCGTGCGGCCACTCCCTCATCGTGATCCCTGCCTAGAAGGACGCGGCAACAGAAGGAAAGCACAACGCCCGCTTTCACGCTTGCCTTCCGTGCAACCTCCCGTGCCTCATCGGCGAATGCACTAGAATGTGGCCGGAAGGTGCCCTCATGACCGCTTCTGACGCTGGACTCGCCACACTCTTTCTCGACTTCTCCCGCAACAAGCTCCTCGGCCAGTACTGGCCCCGCCTGCGTTCTACCGTAGAATCCCTCACCGACGATCAGATCTGGTGGCGACCCAACCCCGCATGCAATAGCATCGGCAATCTGCTGCTGCATTTGAATGGAAATGTCGGCCAATGGATCGTCGCCTCGTTCAATCGCCTCGACGACGCGCGCAATCGACCCGCGGAATTCAACGAGACCCGGCAGATTCCCGGCCATGAACTGCTCGACAGGCTCTCCGCAACGATCGAGAAGACTGAAGATATCCTGAAGCGCCTCACTCCCAAAGACCTCGCCGCAACCTATGCCATCCAGGGCTACGAATCCATCACCGGTCTCGCCGCCATCTATCAGGTCGTCGAACACTTCGGCATGCACTACGGGCAAATTCTCTATATCGCCAAATCGCTGCGCGGCGTCGATCTCGGCTTCTATACCGAACTCAACAAAACCGGCCGCGCCGGCAATCAGAAATAGTGGCGCCAATCGAAGACCACGCGCACACCCGCGCTGTTCACCGTGTGCAGCGGCGGCCGCGGCGCGCCATCCGGTGACACCACCGATGAGTTCGTTGGCATGTCGAACCCCACATAGGGCTGAATCGTAAACGCCGAGCTCTGGTTCAGCGAGAACGAACGGAAGACGCGGTATTCGAAGAACGGAAATTCAAACTGCACCGAATCGAGCGTCATCAGCGTGATGCCTACCGGTGGCACGCCGGGCGTGGGGATCGTGAGCGGATGGCTGCTGTCGTTGCGATAAAAGCTCGCTGCCGCCTCGCGTCCCAGCATGAACTGGAAGCGCCCGAAGCGCGTTGCAATGCCCGACTGCATTGGAATCAAACCGCCGTTGGCCGCTTCCACCGCGACCTTGGTCAGCGCGGTACGCGAGGTGAAGGCGAGAGCCGGCACGGCAACCAGAAGGTCTCCGGGAACAATCCAGAATGGCATACGGAAGCGCACCGTCAGCGCACTGCGTCCCGGAACCGTGGCGATCCCACCCGCTTGCCGGTCTTCACGCAGCCCCACCTCGGCAAAGATGAGTCCGTCGCTTGATTCGTTCAGCACGCCTTCAAGGCCCATGCCCACGCGAAACGAGGTTTCGAGGCCTCCCGTTCCATTCGCGGAGGTTTGCGTCGGCCCAAAGCCTCGATCGAGCACCCCGCCCAGCACCGCCGCCGAAAGCCCGATGAAAGGCCCCAGCTCGGCGCGGAAGCGTGGCAGCGAGCCGATGCCCGCGCCCAGCGCCGGCACCGGCGTCTCTTCCAGAATCGGAGCCACGGCGAGCATGTCGTCGTTGGTTCCCGCCGTCGCCGAGAAATGCTGCTCATGGCAGACATCGAAGCCATCCGGCTCCGCGGTATCGCTTCCTACAGTCGACTGCAGCGTGAATTTGCCTGCGAACGTGTCGAGCAGTTGAACAAGGCTGTCGTGCCCCGCGCGCGCGGTGCGCTGCCGATCGTCGGGGCTCATGTAGGCATCGCCCAGCGCGATGAAGCGCGTGCCATTCCACGTTGAAAGCGCAAGACCATGCTCGCTGTAGTAGTCGTGCGTGCCCAGACGAATCGCCGAGCTGCCCCAGTTACCGGCAACGTGCCCGGCGGCAAAGCTGTCTTCAAGAAAGTGCAGCGCGAAGGCCTCATCGGCCAGAGCCGCGCGCACCGCTTGTGGCTGCAGCTCGCCGGTGCCGGTTTGTATCGCCTGCTCTGCCGTTGCCAGAGCGCGCAGGTGAAACCACAGGTACGTCGCCAGCGAATTGAGATCGGCATGCGGACCGAGCACGAGCCGCCCATAGTCCAGAGTCGTCATGGCAACCTCGGGCCGCGCCAGCAGAAAGTGGGCATCGTTGGAGGTCGCGCGGGTGGAATATTCCGGATCGACGCGCTCGAAGGAGAGGTTTGAGATCTGCACCGCGTTCACGCGCTGATCGCGCCGCTTCGCCCTGGCAAGCTGATCCTTGAGGCGCGCTGCTACGCGCTCCACGCCCAGGATCCACGACGAATCGAGCACCGTGTCGAGCATCTGGCGCGCCGAGCAGGAGTGGTCGCCGGAGATCGCCGTCCATGAGACAAAATCGACGCAGGTTGGTCTCGGCCCCTGCGCCGCATCGTCCACTGCCGCGCAGAGGCGCGTCTCATGACCGGTGCGCGCCTTCTGCCATAGCTGGTCAAGCTGCGCCTTTTGCTCCGGATCGAGTTCTTCGACGGCCGACTCCGCGATTTCGCGGTGCTCGGGAAAAACCCACGCTAGCGCCGGATACAACGCTGCCACCGCAAAACACACCAGCAGAATCGATGCGCGGAGCCTGAGATTCGGCATGCCTCTTCGGCGCATGATGCCCCTTTGGAGACTCTCCTCCGTCTCCTCATAGGAGCATTACAACCACGCGCACCGGCTCGCGGTACTGTCAGAAGTTACAGTGAGGCCGCTGGCGGCAGCGAAGAGACTGATGAGCGCATTTGTCAGGGTTCAGAGATCCTTCAGAGATTTAGGGAGCAGCAATCAGAGATCGCAAGATTCATACTTGACACCGATAGAAAATCCACTACCATATGGTTGTGGATAGGTTAGGTACAACATTTGCGGCTTTGTCTGATCCCACCCGCAGGACGATGGTCGAACGACTCTCACGCGGGCCTGCCTCTGTGCATGGATTGACGGAACCGTTTGCACTCTCGCAGCAGATGATTTCAAAACATATCGCCTACCTGGTTCGGGCGCGGATTGTGATCAAGACGAAGCGCGGACGAGAGAGTGTGTGCACCCTTAGGCCGGAGGCGATAAAGACAGTCAGCGACTGGGCGATCAGTTATCGCCGATTCTGGGAAGAAAGTTTCGACAAGCTGGATGTGGTTGTGAATCAAATGAAAAAAGCGGAGATGAGAGATGACACAAAACACGGTTAACGAGACTGGGCGGATGGTTGTCACAAGAGTGTTTGATGCCCCACGAGAGTTGGTTTGGAAGGCGTGGACAGACCCGAAATATGTGATGCAGTGGTGGGGGCCGAAGGGTTTTACTGCGCCCGTTTGCCAGATGGATTTTCGCGTGGGAGGAAAATCTCTCTTGTGCATGAGAACGCCGGATGGGGAGGAGTTCTGGAATGCGTGTGAATACCACGAGATTGTTCTGCACGAGAAGATCGTTTCCTTGATGTACTTTTCCGATTCGAAGGGAAACAAGATTGATCCTGCGCAGTTGGGGATAGAACATGAGGCCGTAGACGGCGCGTACGACGTGACCCTCTTTGAGGATCTGGGAAACGGCCAGACGAAACTCACCTTCATCGGAAATGAACCCATGGAGAGCGCGAAAAACAGCGGTCAACTTGAGGGTTGGAACCAGATACTGGATAAAGTTGCTGACGTTCTTGCTGGGCTGGTGCAGACGAAATAAAAGCGGAAGCTCTGACATTCGTCATGCGCGAGATACAGCCAAGGGTGGCGGGAAGCGGCTCAGTTCGCGCTTCTCGTCACCTAGCCGAAGAGTCGCCTGTCCGGACAAGTGACCCATGGTTCAACTGTTGCCAACAGGGCAATGCCCTCATCACACCTGGTCGTCGGTGAGCGGCATGTTTTCAACGACCTTCTCATATCCGAACGCGGCAGCCCTATTGGTCTTTCCTATTCCGTCCGAAGTGCTTGCATCGGATCAATGGATGCGGCACGACGAGCGGGAATAATGGCCGCGATGAGGCCGCACACCAACAGCAGCACTGAAACCGCCATCACAGTGAAGGGATCATGCTGGCCCACGCCGAACAAAAATGATTTGAGTAACTTCGTTGCGCCCCACGTGCATGCGAGCCCCAGGGCCAACCCCGAGACCACCAGCACAGCGGCGTTTCTCAGGATGAGCAGCAACACGTCGCGTCCCGCCGCTCCCAACGCCATGCGAATCGCCATCTCCCGCGTGCGCATGGCGGCGGAAAACGCAATCACGCTGTAGATGCCCATGAGCGCCAGCAGCACGGCGGCCGCGGCAAAGCTTGAGATCAGCGCGGCATTGAACCAGTGTGGCGCCTCCGTCCGGCTCAACGCCTCATCCATCGAATGAACCTTGGTGAGCGGAAGCTGCGGATCGATGGACAGAACGGTCGCGAGCAGCGATTCGATCATGCTGTCGGGCGGCAGCGCCGTGCGCAGCACTATACTTCCAGCCTGCGCGTTCAGCAAGCCGGGCGGCACCAGATTTCCATAGGAGGCCATCAGTTGACTGGAGGGCTGGTAGATCTCGTACTTCGTCGGAGCGTCCACGGCCATCTGCTTGATATCGCCCATTACGCCCACCACCGTCATCCAGGGCGTGGGCGTCTTAAGGTACCCCCAGCGCAGGCGCTTGCCAATCGGGTCCTGTCCGGGCCAGAAATGCTCGGCGAGCATGCGGTTCACGATGCAGACCAGCGGCGCCTTCACGTTGTCGACCTCGGTGAACGCACGGCCGCGCAGCAGCGGAATCCCCGCCGCGCTGAAGTAATCGCCCATTACCTGAGACGGCCAGGCAATATCTACTTCAGTGCCCTTGGGCGGAACGTAACTATCGGCGACGAATGTGCTGTTGCGGACCATTCCTGAAGCGGGCAGGTACGACGTAATTCCCACGGACTCGGTGCCCGGCGAACGTTCGAGCCTGCGTAGCAAGGTGCTATTGAATGTATCGATGGCGGCCTGCCTCGAGTATTGTTTTTCCGGCAGCCTATAGTCCGCGGTTAGCAGGTGATCGGTGCGAAAGCCTAAATCCACGTCGCGCAGCTTCTCAAGGCTGCGCAGCAACAGGCCTGACGCGATCAGCAGCACCAGAGCCACTGCAATCTCCGCGACTACCAATGCAGAGCGCAGGCGCACCTGCGCTCCACTCGCTGATCCCGTGAGTCCGCCGTCTTTGAGCGTCTCGTTCACGCCGGTGCGCGCCGCCGCCAGCGCCGGCGCCAGCCCACAC
>JBATYG010000262.1:0-4477 GCA_049673945.1 Occallatibacter sp. | reverse complement strand
GCCCAGGTCGGCGTCGTTGCCCGCGAGCGCGGAGAGCAGTTCGCGATGAGATCGTGATTCGGCGCCGGACTCAACTCCCGCGCCATGGATCGCATCCGCGGTCATCTAACAGGCCTCCAGCCGGGGAGCGCGGGCCTGCTCCAGGCGCGGCTTGATCGCCGCAAGACCGCGGTAGAGTCGTGATTTCACAGTCGAAAGAGGCGCCTCGGTGACCTTGGCAATCTCTTCGAGAGTCATTTCCTCGTGGAATCGCAGCACCAGCACCTCCCGGTACAGTGTATCCAATTGGAGAAGGGCTTCTGCAATCTGCGCGCGGTCCTGGATGGTCGAAAAATGATCGAGCGGGGAGGGGTGGTTGTCGGCGACCTCGAAGGTTATGGGGCGGTCGTCGTCGTTGCCCACGTCGAAGAGCTCATCGAGACTGGCCATGGTGCGCTTGCGCTTGTGGTCGATTACAAGGTTGCGCGCAATGGTGAAAAGCCAGGTCTCGAAGCGGGCCTTCCCGTTGAACTGGCCGCCGCGCGTGAGCACGCGCATCCACACTTCCTGGAAGAGATCCTCCGCCATCTCCCGGTTGCCGGTGAGGAAGAGAAGGTAGCGCAAAAGACGGTGCTGGTAGCGGACGATTAACTCGTCCAGGAGCCCGGCTTTTTGCCGTTTCAAGCCCTCCGCTACGGCAAGATTTTCCCGTTTTGCCTGCTCTTCAGCGAGCGAAGCAGCACTTTGCGCAAAAATCGAAGTCGGACTCATCTTGATTCATTAGACGGTAGGTGCCCTGCCAAAGGAGGCTTTTGAATCCCGACAAATCCTTAAGTTTTGTTAAGTTGCGGCCGCTTTAGCGGGCTTGGACGGACTCCGCGTGTCCATCGCCGGCTTCAAATTAGACTATTCCTTATGGACGTTCTCTTCGGCGTGCATCCGGTAGAGGAAGCGCTCAGGGCGGGCAAGCGCCGCTTCGATCATGTGTTGGTGGCTCGCGAACGCCAGGATGACCGGCTCGCGCGTCTTGTCGCCACCTGCCGCGCAGCCGGGGTGCGCGTGCGGCAGGAGGGGCGGGAGCAGCTTACCCAGGTTGCCGGAACCGATGGGCACCAGGGTGTGGTTGCGCTGGTCCGCCCGCAGGAGTTTCTGGCCATTGAAGACCTCTTCGAGGCTACGCCCGGCACGGCGGGGGCACGGCTGGTGCTGGCGCTCGATGGCGTGGAGGATCCGCAGAATCTGGGAGCCTTGTTGCGCGTGGCCGATGGCGCAGGCGTTGATGGCGTAGTGCTTACCGAGCGGCGCGCCGCCCCGTTGAGTCCCGTTGCCGTGAAGGCAAGTGCCGGCGCAACCGAGCATCTGAGGATTGCTCGGGTGGTGAACCTAGTGCGCGCATTGGAAGATTTGAAAAGCCGCAATCTTTGGGTGATCGGGCTCGATGAGCGTGGAAGCACGGACTACGACAAGTTCGACCTGACGGGGAATTGTGTTCTTGTCCTGGGGCGCGAAGGGGCCGGACTGCACGACCTGGTGCGGCGTACCTGCGATCACCTGCTGCGTATCCCGATGGCCGGGGGTGTGAGCTCGCTGAACGTATCGGCGGCTGGAGCAGTTGTGCTTTACGAGGCCGCTCGCCAGCGGCGGGCTGCGGCGCGAGCCAACGGAGCTGGAAGCGGCGCGTCCAAAGCAAAGAAGCAGAAAGGTCTTGGTTCATGAAGTTTGGTTTTACCCGGGCGGCGGCGACCACTGTTGTAGCCCTCGTCCTTGCAGCTGCGCCTGCCTGGTGCCAGAATACGGCGGGTTCTGCGCCGCAGCAGCCGCAGGCAGCGCCTCAAGAACAACCATCGGGCAAAGTGATTTTTTCCCGCTCGACCGATGACAACGGCCAGACCACGACCCAGGTCGGGCCGAAGGCCGGCGCGGATGGGAAGGCGACGAGCGAGCCTTCAGTTGACGACGCGGATCGCATCGCGATCGTCGTCACGGCCCTCGATATCGATGTGCGGCTCGATTCCTTGGCGCATCAGTTGTCGGCGCGCGCGCTGGTTACGGTGCGGAATGATGGCAAGGTTCCGCTGGCGCGCATTCCGCTGCAGATTTCATCGACCCTGAACTGGGAACAAATTCGCAGCGCGGGGCGCAATCTGCCTTTTACGGTGGCGGTGCTCAACTCAGACACGGATCACACGGGTCAGTTGCATGAGGCCGCGATTGCTCTGGCCCAACCGCTGATGCCGGGCGCAACCGCGCAGCTCGACGTGATGTATTCGGGCGAGGTTGTTCCGGCGGCGCAACGGTTGGTGACGATCGGCACCCCGGAGGCCGTCGCGCTGCACACGGACTGGGACGAGATTTCGACCGAGTTCACGGGTCTGCGCGGATTCGGCAATGTCGTCTGGTACCCCGTCACTTCCGTTCCGGTGATTCTTGGCGACGGCGCACGGCTCTTTGACGAGATCGGACGGCACAAGTTCCACAACACAGGCAGCCGCTTCGCGATGCGCCTCACGGTCGAGTTTCCGCACGGAGATGCGCCTACGGTGGCGCTGGTGAACGGGCGGCCGGTTGCTCTCACGGTTGATGATGCGCGTGGACTCGATCCCGGAGTCGTGGGCATTGCAACGGCAAAGGTGGAGAACGCGGCACTCGGTTTTGAAGAGCCGAGCCTCTTTGTGGCAGTGCGCAAGGCGCATGCCGGGCCCAATGTTACGGCGTGGGTCACGCCCGATAACGAGGTGGCTGTGCAGTTCTGGCTCGATGCTGCGTCTACCGTCACGCCATTTATCGAGCGTTGGCTGGGGTCCCATGCCAACGCGCAACTGACGCTGCTCGATCTGCCCGATCCTGAGGACGCACCGTATGAGACGGGCGAGATGCTCGCGGCGCCTCTGCACGAGGTGGAAGCGGACCGGCTGAATGGAGTCCTGGCGCACGCGCTGACGCATGCCTACCTTGCGCCCGGCGCGAAGCCGACGCCGGCTTGGCTGCATGAGGGGCTTGCGACGTTCATGGAGTCGTTGTGGGTCGAGAAGAAGCACGGCCGCGACCAGGCGCTTGGCATGCTGGAGGCCGATCGTGCGGCGCTTGCGATCGCCGAACCGCCGAGCCCGGGCACAAGTTCCGGCCAGCCGCTTGCCGTGGCCACCGAACCTATCTACTACCGGACGAAAGCGGCCTACGTGTTGTGGATGCTGCGTGACCTTGCCGGCGACGAAGCGCTGGCGACAGCCCTGCACGGATGCGCGAGTGCCGCGGATGGGTGCTCGCTGCAGGCGCTGCTGCAGCAGGCGGGGTCGAAGCGCGACCTGGCGTGGTTCTTTTCCGACTGGGTGGATGCGGACAAGGGTCTGCCCGATCTCACAATCGATGGCGTCTTCCCGAATGCGGCACAAAGCGGCACCTATCTCGTTGCCGTGAACGTCGCCAACTCCGGGTACGCGGCAGCAGAGGTGCCGGTGACAGTGCGGACGGCGAAGAGCACGGTGACGGAGCGACTGATGGTTCCGGCGCGGGGCAGAGCCGTGCAGCGGCTTCTCGTTGTGGGGCCGCCGACGCAGGTGCAGGTTAATGACGGCACAGTGCCGGAAACCACGGCGAGCGTACACGTCACCGACATTAGCTCGGGGCCTGGAACGGCAAATTCCTCAAGCAGCAGCCGGGGTGTTCCACCCCACTAGCGTCGCAGGCGGCTCAACCAAAAGTAGGATGCGCGCAGGTTCCGGTACGTGCAATATCCGAACGATGGGGACCGGCCCGCAGAGCACGCGGCAGATGGGCGCATGGGCCGCGACGGCTGTCGTCACCGGCGAGGCAATCTCCCTTGGCATCTTTCTTACCCCCGCTGGGATGGCTCGATCGCTTGGCTCGCCTGCGCTGCTGATTGCGGTGTGGGCGGGGATGGCGGTATTTACTCTGGCGGGCGCCGTCTGTTTTACCGAGCTGGCGGTGCGCAATCCGCACGATGGCGGCGAGTATGTGTATCTGCGCCAGGGATTCGGCAGGCATGTCGCCTTTCTGTATGGGTGGATGGCCGCGCTGGTGATGTATCCGGGAATCGCGGCTTCACTTTGCGTCGGCGTAGTGCCATATGTGCACTCCGTGGCGCCGATGCCTGCCGCCGTTGTCGCGGCATTGCCCGCGCTCGCGTTGCTTGCATTGGGCGCGCTGAACTATGCAGGAACGCGGCTGTCGAGCAGCGTAATCTCGGTTCTGAACTGGCTGAAGATACCGGTGCTTGTGGCGCTGGCGGGTTGGGCGCTGGCGTCAGGACACGCGACGATGGCGAATCTTGCTCCGCTGACGCTACGCCGGGCTGGCTCCGACCCAGTGGTTGAAGCGATTGCCGGCGCGACGATCAGCGCGTTTTTCTGCTTCGGCGGATGGTGGGAAGCCGGCAAGATCGCGGGGCAGGTGCGGAATCCGGCGCGGACGCTGCCGATTGCCTTCGCTGGCGGAGTGCTGATTGTGACTGCGATCTACATGCTTATAAGTGTGGCCT
>JBATYG010000261.1:0-2707 GCA_049673945.1 Occallatibacter sp. | reverse complement strand
ACGCGAGAAATCGGTCTCCGCATCGCGCTCGGATCGACCATCCGCCAGGCGATGGCGCACGTCGCGGCTCCGGGAATCCGCTCGTCCGCCTTGGGGATTGTTCTCGGTCTGCTGATCTCTCTGGGAGTATTGCGCGTGATGCGCAGCGTGCTTTACGGTGTGAACGTCTACGATGCGACGAGTATGGCTGGCGTCGTCGTTGTTCTTACGCTGGTCACCACGTGCGCCACAATCATTCCGACTCTGCGCATCGCGAGCACCGATCCGGCAACCACGCTGCGAGAGGAGTAGAACGGCGAAGCAGTTTGAACCGATCTAAAGCGCAGACACTAAGGCCCCGCACCGCCCAAATCCGCACGAAAGTGGGTGCCCCATCCATCCGCCGCGGCGGATGGGTGGGAAAGCACGAACCTCACCCGGTCACTGCGCGCTCCCCCCACGAAAACGGACTTGAAACCCACTTGCAGACATTCAGTATATGGTGTATACATACTCATGTATACGCCGTAGACTCATAAACCGATGACTCGATCCGCCAAACCCGCGCCACCCAAGACCAGCACCGCCGCCTCCATCCTCACCGCCGCGCGCGCCCTTCTTGACCAGGAAGGCCTCGCCGCCCTCGCCATGCGCCCCGTCGCCGAACGCGTCGGCATTACCCCCATGGCCATTTATCGCCACTACGCCGACCGCGCCACTCTCCTCAATGCCGTTGCCGACCAGGGCTTCCAGGCCCTCGCCGCACGCGTCCAGACCCTTCAGCTCACCGGCGGCGTCGAGCACCGCCTGCTCCAGGCCGCCGATGTTTATCTCGACGCCGCCCTTGAGTTCCCCAACCTCTACGACCTCATGTTTCTCGTCCCGCGCAAGGGCGCCCGCGTCTATCCCAGGGACTTCAAAGCCGGCCGCTCGCCAACCTTTAATCCCATGGTGCGCATTCTGCGCGAGGCCATCGCCGCCGGCGAACTGCGCCCCGACGACCCCGTCGAGATCGCCTTTGAACTCAGCGCCCTTTCGCACGGACTCATCGTGCTCTATCTCGGATGCCGCGTGGCCCAAACCGAGAAGCAGTTCCGCAAGCTTCACCAGCGTTCTTTCAGGAGATACCTCAATGGCATTCGTCCATAGCCGCCCCATGCTCGCCGCAACTCTCGCCGTCGTCGCCACGGTCGCGCTGCTACTCGCCGGCAACGGCATGAACCCGGTATGGCCCCTCATGTGGGTGGCATTCATCCCCCTTCTGCTCTTGGCCGCGGAGACCACCTCGTGGCGCATCGCAGCCGCGGCCGCCGTGCTCTCCATACTTCTGGGCAGCCTCACCATGCTCTACTATCTGCATTTCGCGCTGCACCTCTCCGTGCTCGGCTGGCTCATTCCGTTTTCGATCGCCTCTCGTCTCGTCGCCGCGGGCGTCCTTCTCTTCCGCGCTCTTCTTCATCGCGGAGCCGTCTTCGGCGCGGTGATCGCGCTGCCCGCATTCTGGACACTCTGCGAATATCTCGCCAGCTTCGTGCCCGCAAACGGCACAGCCGGCAGCCTCGCCTACACGCAGCAGGGCTTTTTGCCGATCCTCCAGGTCGCCTCGCTCACCGGCCCCTGGGGCATCACCTTCCTGCTCTTGTTGTTCCCCTCGGCAGTTGTCTGCGCGCTCTATCTCCGCCGCAGGAAACTCGCACACGCAGCGCCCGTCCTAGCATCGGCCTTTGCCGTGCTCGCCGCAGCCGTCCTCTTCGGCGCAGTCCGCCTCGCAACGCCCAACGCGCAGCAGACCATCAAGGTGGGCCTGCTCGATACCGACACGGTCACCTTCGCCGGCCCGGCGCCCGCCATGCAGCAGCTTGCCGACCGTTATGCCGCGCAGGCTGAAAGCCTCGCCCGCCAGGGCGCCAAAATTGTTCTCATGCCCGAGAAGACCGGCCTGCTCCTCGACCGCGACACGCAAAACGTCGATCCCGTTCTGCAATCGGTCGCCGACCGCACCGGCGCCACGCTCGTCATCGGCGTCCAGCATGTCACCGCGCACGACTCCTTCAACGAGGCGCGCATCTACACTCCCGATCAGCCCGTCACCACCTACCACAAGCAGCACATGCTGCCGCCCTTTGAATCGGACCTCACACCGGGCGCCTCGCTCGCGATGCTCTCGAAGCCGGCACTCCCCATCGGTGTCGCCATCTGCAAAGACATGGACTTCATTCATCCCGCGCTCGATTACGGCCGCAGCGGCATCGCCCTGCTCCTCGACCCCGCCTGGGACTTCACCATCGACCGCGCCTGGCACGGCCACATCGCCATCATGCGCGGCGTCGAGGGCGGATACGCCATTGCGCACACCGCCAAGCATGGCTTCCTCACCGTCACCGACGATCGCGGCCGCATCCTCGGCGAAGTCAGAACCAGTACCAGCGAGACCAGCACCGGCGAGGCCACCACCAACACCGCAGCATTCGCTTCCCTGCTCGTCGACGTGCCCCTCCGTCACGACCCCACGGTCTTCGATCGCTATGGCGCCTGGTTCCCCTGGCTCGCCGCGCTCCTTCTCCTTGCCGCCCTCGTGCAGTTGTTGACTGCGCCGCGCCAGCCATCCTGACCACGCACCCTCATCGGTGCCCCTGGTCCCTCGCACCTGGGGACCAGGGATGCCTCACTCGCATTGCTGATGCACCCCGCCGTCAGAAGAACTTCCTAAACCCCCGGGCAGGTGGCA
>JBATYG010000260.1:0-9025 GCA_049673945.1 Occallatibacter sp. | reverse complement strand
GGCAATGCCAGAGCCAGTGCTCCGGCGGCGAAAAAGGAAGCCGTAAAGCCAAGACTTTTCATTGTCTTACCTCCGCGGGGTGTGATGGCGCGCGCTTTTCGGGCTGGCGGCGGCCATGATCCCGTCTTTATAGATGCATTTCTTATCTGAATGTTGTGGTTGACGGAGTCCTGCAGGATCGCTTCTCTTGCGCTTGCAGATACCAATCCGGTATCATTGCAACATGTACCCGGAGTGTGCTTCCGGGTGTCAATTGCACCACGGTTTCTGGATCCGTTCGAGTGTGGCACTTGCCCACTCCGGATTCCCTGCAATGCGGGGCTGGCAGAGGCGGTGGGAGACGAGGGAAGAATGGCCAAAATCAGCAAGAATATTGCGAAGGCGCGCGCCGCTGTGACCAAGCCGGCGTATCCGCTGCCTGAAGCTGTCGATCTGCTCAAGCAGGTCAAGTACGCCAAGTTTGATGAAACCGTGGATCTGACGATGCGTCTGGGTGTGGACACGCGTCATGCCGACCAGATGGTTCGGGGAACGGTCGTGCTGCCCCACGGTCTGGGCAAGACCAAGACCGTCGCGGTGATTGCGACGGGCGATCGCCAAAAGGAAGCGACCGAAGCCGGTGCTGATTTCGTCGGCGGCGAAGAGATGGTCGAGAAGATTCAGAAAGAGAACTGGACCGGCTTTGACGCGCTGATTGCCACGCCCGACATGATGAAGGTGGTCGGCCGCCTGGGCAAGGTGCTGGGTCCCAAGGGCCTGATGCCGAACCCCAAGACGGGCACGGTGACACTCGACGTTGCGTCCGCGGTCAAGGAGATCAAGGCCGGCAAGATCGAGTTCCGCGCCGACAAGACCAGCCTGGTGCACGTGCCTGTGGGTAAGCTCAGCTTCCCCGCGGAGAAGCTGGTCGAGAACGCCTCGACGGTGATCACCACGATTGTGCGCGCCAAGCCTTCGGCGGCGAAGGGCAAGTACATCAAGAGCGTTACGCTGAGCTCGACGATGGGCCCCGGCGTGCCGCTTGATTCGGCCGTGGCTGAAGCAGCCGGCAAGCACTGATTCCGTTGTCAGGGATCAGATATCAGGGTTCAGGGAATTTGCAGTTTGGAATTTGAAGACAGGCCCACGAGATGGGCGGAGAAGAGATCGGGGAGCGGTAGCGACTAGCTGCTGATTGCTGTTCACCGAGAACTTCCGGAGCAGGAAGATGGCGATTTCGAAAGCGAAGAAAGCAGAGAAGGTCGAGTTGCTCAAGAAGGAGCTTGCGACCTCAACGACGGCAATTATCGGCACGTTTGCCAAGCTGACCGTGGCCCAGGATTTCGCGCTGCGCAAGATCATTCGCGAGGCGGGCGGCAAGTACCGCGTGGTGAAGAACAAGCTTGCGCCGATTGCCGGCGAAGGCACGCAAATCGAGGACGCGCTGAAAGGCCTGAAGGGCGTGAGCGCGATAGCTTTCACCTCCGGTGACCCGGTTGCGCTGGCCAAGGGCTTCGCAAAGTGGGTCGGCGAGAACGCCGAGTTTCAGTTCAAGCTGGGTATCGTGGACGGCAAGCTGCTGACGGTTGAAGACGTCAAGGAGCTGGCGACGATGCCGGGCAAGGAAGAGATTTTCTCGAAGCTGCTGTTTCTTATCAACGCTCCGGCGCAGCGGTTGGCAACGGTCATCAATGCCACGGGCCGCGACCTGGCGGTCGTTCTGGGGCAGGGCGTCGAGAAGGAAAAGTTCGCCGGGGCGGCGTAGTTCTTCGCTTCGGAGATAGAGTTTTGCCGGCAAGGCGGGCAGGAAGTGCGCGGGTCTGGCGCATCGGAAACTTCCGGTCGGGCATTGCAGGCGGGGTACAAATTTTCAAAACGGTTCTGATTGGAGAAGAAAAATGGCGGATCTCGCGCAGTTGGAAGAGCAGATTGTAAGCCTGAGCCTGCTGGAAGCGGCGGCTCTGGTAAAGAAGTTGGAAGAGCGTCTCGGCGTTTCGGCTGCGGCAGCGGCTCCGGTGGTTGTCGCAGGTGGCGGCGCCGGTGCGGCAGCTCCGGCGGCTGAGGAAAAGACCGAATTTCAGGTCATCCTTAAGGACGCAGGCGCAAACAAGATCAACACCATTAAGGCTGTTCGCGAAGTGACTTCGCTTGGCCTGAAGGAAGCCAAGGATCTGGTCGATGGGGCTCCGAAGCCGCTCAAGGAGAGCGCGTCGAAGGACGAGGCCGAGGCGATCAAGAAGAAGTTCGAAGGCATCGCCACCATCGAAGTCAAGTAAGAACGGCACAAAACTTGCAAGGCGGGTCGAGACGCGCTACGATGAACGTTGCGCGTCTTTTCCGTTCCATCTCGGTTTTCTTAGGGAAGGAGCGGGTACTAGTCGGCGCGTCTTGGGAAAAAGCGACAGAGCACACAGGCCTCCGCAGGCAGGAGCATGGCCAGGAACTCGGGCTGCGGGTGCGATGCAACGTGCAGGTGCTCTAGAGTCAATGGGATAGGAAGTTCCGCATTGACGGATGGCGAGTTGCTGGCGGGCGAGCGGCAGAAGCGAGTTTTGGGAATCGGCAAAGGCAGCAGAGAGAATTCGGATGGGAGCATTGGCAGACAGCCACGCTCGTGAGGCATTGCGTCCTTACGAGCCTTTTGTGTCTCCTTATCCTTGCAGGTAGATCCTTTTACCAGGCAAATCTACCCGACGCGTGCGGTGAGGTATCAGACTGTTAACCGGCACGCCTGCTCTTTCAATTGTGCGCAGTCTAGCGCACAAGCCGCATCCGTCGCAATGCCCGTAGCACCGTCCGTAACGAGCCTCTGCTGAGGAGTACCGCCTGGCCGCGGATTTACTGCCGTGGGAGTGAGTCGATCTTCGGCTTTCTCTTCTGTGGCGGCGTGATCGACCCGGAAGCGGCGGGCCGGTCCGGACGTTCGATCTACTGACCGTAATCTTGCCGGCGCCTTGAGACTCAGGCACCGGCCCGGCGCCACCCGGTGGTGGCCCCGGCATGACGAGTCTCAGGAGTGAAGCATGCCCAACGAGAAGCGCGCGATTCGCAGCCGGCTCGATTTTTCCAAAATTCCAACCGCAACCCAGATTCCCAACCTGATCGAAGTGCAGCGCCGCTCTTACGAGCGCTTTCTGCAGATGGACAAGCTGCCCAACGAGCGTGACGACTCGGGCCTGCAGTCGGTCTTTGTGTCCGTTTTCCCCATCACCGATTTCCGCGGCATCTCGCAGCTGGACTTCGTTGACTACTCAATCGGCAACTGGGAGTGCAAGTGCGGCCACCTGAAGGGTCTGCATCACCTGCGCACCGCCTGCGTGCAGTGCGGTTCCATGGTCATCACCGATCCGTTCCTGCCCGGCGATATCCTCTGCCAGAAGTGCGGAACGTACAACAAGAACACGCCCGACTTCTGCAACAAGTGCGGCGACCCCGTGGGTCTGCAGCTCAAGTATGACCAGCAGGAGTGCGAAGAGCGCGGCATGACGTTCTCAGCGCCGCTCAAGGTCACCGTGCGCCTCACCATCTACGACAAGGATGCGGAGACCGGCAACAAGACGATTCGCGACATCAAGGAGCAGGAAGTCTTTTTCGGCGACATTCCGCTGATGACGCCGAACGGCACCTTCATCGTGAACGGCACGGAGCGCGTCATTGTTTCGCAGCTGCACCGCTCGCCCGGCGTCTTCTTTGAGACGGCGAACAACCGCACCTACTTCCTCGGCAAGATCATCCCTTACCGCGGTTCGTGGGTCGAGTTCGAGTACGACCAGAAGAACACGCTCTATGTGCGTATTGACCGCAAGCGCAAGTTCCTCGGAACGATCTTCCTGCGCGCGCTCGGTCTGCGTTCGGATGAGGAAATTCTGAAGACGTTCTACACGGTCGATCGCATCCAGATCAAGGACAGCAAGCTCTTCTGGACAGTCGCGGCCGAGGCCACGCATCTGCTCGGCGCCAAGCCTGCACACGCCGTTACCCACAAGGGCGAGGAAATTGCGCATTCCGGCCGCAAGATCACGGCCCATGCGCTCAAGGCGATTCGCGCCGCCGGCATCGAGAAGATCGAAGTGGAGTCGGCCGAGCTCGATGGCGCCCTCACGGCCTCCGATGTGGTCGACACCACGACTGGAGAAGTGATTGTCGAGGCCAATGTGGAACTGACCGCGGACCGCCTGCACAAGGTGCTGGCGAGCGGCGCATCCAGCTTCGAGGTCTTCTTCCCCGAGCGTGACGATGTGGGCAACATTATCACCAACACGCTCAAGCGCGACTCAGTGCGCAAGCCGGAAGAAGCGCTGATCGAGATCTATCGCAAGCTGCGCCCGGGCGATCCGCCGACTCTGGACACGGCCACGGCGCTCTTTGAAGGTATGTTCTTCGATGCGCGGAAGTATGACTTCTCGCGCGTGGGCCGTCTGAAGTTCAACATCAAGCTCTACGAGAACCAGGACGCCACGAAGCTCGACCATCGCACGCTGACACCGGAGGACTTCTATGCGACGATCCGCTACCTGCTGAAGCTGCGCAAGAACATCGGCATGGTCGATGACATCGATCACCTCGGCAACCGCCGTGTCCGCGCAGTGGGCGAGCTGATGGAAAATCAGTTCCGCATCGGCCTGGTCCGCATGGAGCGCGCCATCAAGGAAAAGATGAGCGTCTACCAGGAGCTCACCACGGCGATGCCGCACGATCTGATCAACGCCAAGCCGGTGATGGCGGCGATTCGCGAGTTCTTCGGCTCGTCGCAGCTCTCGCAGTTCATGGATCAGACCAACCCGCTCTCGGAGATCACGCACAAGCGCCGCCTCTCCGCACTTGGGCCGGGCGGTCTGTCGCGCGAGCGTGCGGGATTCGAGGTGCGCGACGTGCACCCGACGCACTACGGCCGCATCTGCCCGATCGAGACGCCGGAAGGTCCGAACATCGGCCTGATCAGCTCGCTGAGCTGCTTTGCGCGTATCAACGAGTACGGCTTCATCGAGTCGCCCTACCGCAAGGTCAAGGACTCGCACATTCTCGAATACGTTGAGATCTCGAACGCCGGCGAAAGCGGTCTGCGCGTCGGCGATCACATCGAGAAGGACGAGGCGATCAAGCTCAACGCCCAGCTCAAGAAGCAGGGAAAGCGCACCATCGACCACATTCCGTACAGCTTCTACCTGTCGGCGTGGGAAGAGGACAAGCACACCATCGCGCAGGCCAACATCGACTTCGATGAGAACGGCTACATCACCGATGACCTGGTGAACGCGCGTCGTCAGGGTAACTTTGTGCTCGTCAACCGTGGTGATGTCGACTACATCGACGTCAGCCCGAAGCAACTGGTCTCGGTGGCCGCATCGCTGGTGCCCTTCCTTGAGCACGACGACGCGAACCGTGCGCTGATGGGCGCCAACATGCAGCGCCAGAGCGTACCGCTGCTTGTGGCCGAGGCGCCGCTGGTCGGCACCGGCATGGAAGGCGTTACCGCGCGCGATTCGGGCGCTGTGATCCTTGCCAAGCGCAACGGCATCGTGGACTCGGTCGACTCCGAGCGCATCATCGTGCGCGTCGAAGGCGAGCACCATCCCACGCAGCTTTCGCGCGAGGTTGGATCGGATATCTACCAGCTGATCAAGTTCAAGCGGTCGAACCAGAACACCTGCATCAACCAGAAGCCGGTTGTGCGCGAGGGTGACCGTGTGATCAAGGGGCAGGTCATCGCCGACGGACCCTGCACCGAGCAGGGCGAGCTGGCGCTGGGCCGCAACGGGCTGGTGGCCTTCATGCCGTGGCGGGGCTACAACTTCGAGGACGCGATCCTCATCAGCGAGAAGCTGGTCCGCGAGGACTACTACACCTCGGTTCACATCGAGGAGTTTGAAATCGAGGCCCGCGACACCAAGCTCGGTCCCGAGGAGATTACGCGCGATATTCCCAACGTCAGCGAGCACGCGCTGCGCGACCTGGACGAGAGCGGCGTTATCCGCATCGGCGCCCAGATCGGCCACGGCGACATTCTGGTGGGCAAGGTGACGCCGAAGGGCGAAACGCAGCTCACTCCTGAAGAAAAGCTGCTCCGCGCCATCTTTGGCGAGAAGGCCGGCGACGTACGCGACGCCTCGCTCACGTGCCCCCCGGGCATCGAGGGCACGGTGGTCGACGTCCGCATCTTCAGCCGCAAGGGCCAGGAGAAGGACGAGCGCGCCAAGCTGATCGAAGCGGACTACATTTCCAAGCTCGAGAAGAACCTCGGCGACGAAATCCGCATTCTGACCGATGAGCGGCTCAAGCGCCTCGAATCAATCCTTGGCAACAAGGAAGTGCTGGCCGACCTGCACGACGAGCGGACCAACAAGCGCCTGCTCACCAAGGGCGCAGAGATTGACCGCGAAACGATTGAGCGCATCTCGACCAAGAATCTCAAGCGCATCCGCTACGCCGACAAGGACCCCCGCGTCAACGAGCAGATCGATGAGATCGAGGAGATGACCTCGCGGCAGATCGAAGTGCTGCGCAAGATCACCAACGAGAAGATCTCGAAGCTGCAGAAGGGTGACGAGCTGCCTCCGGGCGTCATCAAGCTGGTGAAGGTCTATGTCGCGATGAAGCGCAAGCTCTCGGTCGGCGACAAGATGGCCGGCCGCCACGGCAACAAGGGCGTCATCGCGCGCATCCTGCCCGAAGAGGATATGCCTTATCTGCCCGACGGCACTCCGGTGGAGATTGTTCTCAATCCCCTCGGCGTACCTTCGCGTATGAATGTGGGACAGATTCTCGAAACGCACTTAGGCTGGGCAGCCCACGTGCTGGGCAAGAAGATCGCAGCACTGGTGGCCCTGCATACCGGCGCCGAGGCCGTGCGCGAAGCGGTGAAGAAGGAGTTTGCCGGAACCGCGACGCTTAACCAGCTGCTCGATCTGGATGACGAAACGCTGCTGCGTGTCGCCGCTGGCATGGAGCACGGCATCTGGTTCGGAACCGCGGTCTTCGACGGCGCCAAGGAAGGCGAAATCAAGGCGCTGCTGGCTTCGGCTGGCCTGCCTTCATCCGGCAAGACCGCGCTCTACGACGGCATGACCGGCGAGCAGTTTGAGCAGCCCGTCACGGTGGGCTACATCTACATGCTTAAGCTCTCGCACCTGGTGGACGACAAGATTCACGCTCGTTCCATCGGGCCGTACTCGCTGATCACCCAGCAGCCGCTGGGCGGCAAGGCGCAGTTCGGCGGCCAGCGCTTTGGCGAAATGGAAGTCTGGGCGCTCGAAGCTTACGGCGCCGCGTACATCCTGCAGGAACTGCTTACCGCCAAGTCCGACGACGTATACGGCCGCACCAAGATCTACGAGGCCATCGTCAAGGGCGAAGCGGCGATCGAGCCGGGTGTGCCGGAGTCGTTCAACGTGCTTATCCGCGAGCTGCAGTCGCTGTGCCTCGACGTGGAACTGATCAAGCGCGCCGACCTTATTCGCAAGGCTCCCGCGCCCGAAGTTGCAGCCGTAGCCGACTGATTGCCCGCACGTGTTTGACCGGCCTGGCGCCCGCAAGAAGCGCCGGGCCGGCAGCAGAAGTCAAGTGGTCCTTCTTAAAAGCGGTAACCGCCGCTACCCGGGAAGGAAGGACCTATCAGAATCCCGGGAAAAAAGCCGCGGCAGGGGCCGCAAGGCCCGCCAAGGAGGGTCGCCTTGTTCCGTTCGAACCCGTTTGAACTCACCAGCCCGATTACCGACTTCGATGCCATTCGCATCATGCTTGCTTCGCCGGAGAAGATCCGCAGCTGGTCGCATGGTGAAGTCACCAAGCCGGAAACCATCAACTACCGCACCTTCAAGCCGGAGCGGGACGGCCTCTTCTGCGCCCGCATCTTCGGCCCGGTCACCGACTGGGAGTGCCTCTGCGGCAAGTACAAGCGCATGAAGCACCGCGGCGTGATCTGCGACAAGTGCGGCGTAGAAGTCACGGTCAGCAAGGTGCGGCGCGAACGCATGGGCCACATCGAGTTGGCCTCGCCCTGCTCGCACGTCTGGTTCTTCAAGGGCCTGCCGTCGCGTATCGGCCACCTGCTCGATATCTCGCTGCGCGATCTTGAGAGCATCCTCTACTTCGAGTCGTATGTCGTCGTCGATCCGGGCGATGCGCCGGTGCGCGAGCGCGAGATCATCAAGGACGAGAATCGCTACCGCGAGCTGGACCAGCAGTACCGCCCCTCGGGCTTCAAGGCCATGATGGGCGCCGAAGCCATCAAGGAGCTGCTCAAGCGCGTGCAGATCGACGAGCTCGGCGTAGAGCTGCGCGAGCGCATGAAGGCCGAGAACTCCGCGCAGAAGAAGCTCAAGTATGCCAAGCGCCTCAAGGTCGTCGAAGCCTTCCGCAAGAGCAGCAACAAGCCGCACTGGATGATTCTCGACGTGCTGCCGGTCATTCCTCCAGAGCTGCGCCCGCTGGTGCCGCTCGATGGCGGCCGCTTCGCCACATCCGATCTCAACGACCTCTATCGACGCGTGATCAACCGCAACAACCGGTTGAAGAAGCTGATGGACCTGCACGCGCCCGAGGTGATTGTGCGCAACGAAAAGCGCATGCTGCAGGAAGCCGTCGATGCGCTCTTTGACAACGGCCGCCGCGGCCGCGTTCTGCGCGGCGCCAACAACCGTCCACTGAAGTCGCTCTCTGACACGCTCAAGGGCAAGCAGGGCCGCTTCCGCCAGAACCTGCTCGGCAAGCGCGTCGACTACTCGGGCCGTTCGGTGATCGTTGTGGGCCCCGAGCTCAAGCTGCACCAGTGCGGCCTGCCCAAGAAGATGGCGCTTGAACTGTTCAAGCCCTTCATCTATCACCGCCTCGAGCAGACCGGCCACTGCACCACCATCAAGCAGGCCAAGGAAATGGTGGAGATGCAGGAGCCGGTGGTCTGGGACATTCTTGAAGAAGTCATCAAGGATCACCCGGTGCTGCTGAACCGCGCCCCGACGCTGCACCGCCTCGGCATCCAGGCCTTTGAGCCCGTGCTTGTCGAAGGCAAGGCGATCAAGATTCACCCGCTGGTCTGCACCGCGTTCAA
>JBATYG010000259.1:0-1765 GCA_049673945.1 Occallatibacter sp. | reverse complement strand
TAGATAGGTTGTATCTTACTAAGGTTAAGTCGCTCTCTCGCCGGGCAGGTCTGCGATTTGCGGCCGAGAGCGAGCGCCTGCGCAGCTTCCCGACCGATTCCGCTGGTTTTACCGGGAGCGCCGCCAGCGGCTACACTTTCGACATCATGGTCCGCGCTCGAGATGATGCACCGGAACGGCTGGTCAGCGCCTCGCGCGCCGACGAGGAACAGACTTTTGAGCTGAAGCTGCGCCCGCGGTGGCTGAAGGAGTTCATCGGTCAGAGCAAGGCAAAGGAACAGCTTGCGATCGCGCTCGAGGCAGCCAAAGCGAGAGGCGAGGCGCTGGACCATGTATTGCTCTTCGGGCCGCCGGGTCTGGGCAAGACTACGCTGGCCGCCATCATCGCCAACGAGCTCGACGTGGGCTTTCAGCAGACGTCGGGGCCGGCTCTGCAGATCCAGGGCGACCTGACCGCGATTCTGACCAATCTGCGGGAGCGGCAGGTGCTCTTTCTCGACGAAATTCATCGCATGCAGCCAGTGCTCGAAGAGAAGCTCTACACGGCGCTCGAGGATTATCAGTTGGACATCATGATCGGGCAGGGGCCGGCAGCCCGGACCCACGTGATGGAAATCAGGCCGTTCACCTTTGTGGGCGCAACCACGCGGCCCGGATTGCTGAGCTCGCCGCTGCGGTCGCGCTTCGGGATCCTTCTGCGCCTTGAATTCTATACCGAGGACGAACTGCGGGTAATCGTGGAGCGCTCGGCCGAGGTTCTCGGAGTGCCGATCGACAACGATGGGGCGGCAGAGATTGCCCTGCGCTCGCGCGGGACCCCCCGCATCGCCAACCGCCTGCTGCGCCGGGTGCGCGATTACGCGCAGGTGCGCGGAACCGGCACGATCGACCGGGCAACAGCAAATGCGGCGCTGACCATGCTGGAGGTGGATGCGCACGGCTTCGATGAGATCGATCGCCGGCTGCTGCTGACCATTATCCAGAAATATGACGGCGGCCCGGTGGGGCTTGGCACACTGGCTGCGACGCTTGCCGAAGAAGAAGACGCGCTCGAAGAAGTCTACGAGCCCTTCCTGATCCAGATTGGGTTCCTTGACCGGACACCGCGCGGCCGCGTGGCGACACGGCTTGCCTACGAACACTTCGGCCTGGCCATGCCGGGCAAACAGCCGGGGCTGTTTTAGCCGGACGCGGAAATCGCGGCACGCCGACGGGCTCACAGCAAGTCAGCGGAGGAGAAGAGATGGCACGTACTGAATCGACGATGCTGGAACTGGGAACTAGAGCGCCTGACTTTGCGCTGCTCGATGTCGTCACCGGCGAGACGGTGAGGCGGGACGATTTTCGTGGTCAGCGCGCGCTGCTCGTGATGTTTATCTGCACCCACTGCCCTTATGTGAAGCACGTCGAGAAGGGACTCGCGGCGCTGGGCAGGGATTACGAGGGCGGTCCTTTAAGCATCGTGGCGATCAGCAGCAACGATGCGGCGACCTACCCTGATGACAGCCCCGCGGGGCTGAAGAAGCAGGCGCAGACACAGGGCTTTCACTTCCCTTACCTGTATGACGAGACGCAGGCAGTCGCGCGGGCGTACAAGGCTGCATGCACGCCGGACTTCTTCCTCTTCGATCGCGCAATGTCGCTTGTTTATCGCGGCGAATTCGACCGGAGCCGGCCGGGCAATAACATTCCGGTGACCGGGGAAGATCTGCGCGCGGCGATTGATGCGGTTCTTGCCGGCAATCCGCTGAACACAGAGCAGAGG
>JBATYG010000258.1:0-6332 GCA_049673945.1 Occallatibacter sp. | reverse complement strand
GTGCATGGTTGAGCAGTAAGGCCCCTGGGGATCTTTCAAAGGAGCGGAGGCACGAAATAGATGAGTGCGGGATTGACGATTCGCAAGGATGGGGATCTGGATTTTTTTTCTCTGGGAGCGCTGGTGTACCGCCTCGATCCCGGTATTGTGCCCTTTCGCAAGGCGACCGAATGCAGGATTCATGTGAGCGGCGGCGAGTTCAACGTGGCTGCGAATCTTGCCGATTGTTTCGGGTTGAAGACGGGGATGGCAACGGCAATGGCCGACTATCCTATCGGTGACCTGATTGGAGAACGGGTGAGGGCAATGGGCGTGCGCCCGTTCTACAAACACTTCAAGCATGATGGGGTGGCAGGCCCGAATATGGCTACTGTCTATAGCGATCGCGGTTTTGGAGTGCGGCCTCCCGTGGTGTTCTACAACCGGAGCAATGAAGCGGCCGCTCAGCTCAAGCCGGGCGACTTCGACTGGAAAGCAATCTTTTCAAGGGGTGTGCGCTGGGTGCACAGCGGCGGAATTTTTGCAGCGCTTTCTCCTTCGACAGCAGAGCTTGCCGCGGAAATGATGAAGGCTGCAAAAGACGCCGGCGCCGTCACGTCGTTCGACCTCAATTTTCGCGAGAAGCTATGGAAGATTCATGGTGGCGAGAATCACGCTGTGACGACGATAGGGAAGATCGTTGAAAACGTGGATGTGCTGGTGGGGAACGAAGAAGATCTCCAGAAAGGGCTCGGAATTTCAGGGCCCGAGGTAGCGGCGAAATCGAAACTCGACTCGAGCGTATTTTTTGGGATGATGGACAATGTTGTTCGCAAGCTTCCGCACGTGAAGGCGGTGGCGACGACACTGCGGGAGGTGCATTCGACCAACCGGCATAGTTGGAGTGCCGTCGCCTGGGTCGATGGGAAGACGTACTCCGCGCCGACCGCGGAGCTGGATGTCTACGATCGCGTAGGAGGCGGAGACGGTTTTGCCGCGGGCTTTATCTACGGGCTGTTGAACGGCGAAGCGCCCGAAGAGGCGGTGAGGCTGGGCTGGGCCCACGGCGCCCTCCTGACCACCTTCCCCGGCGACACCACGATGGCAACGCTGGACCAGGTGCGCTCGCTCGCAAAGGGTGGATCGGCACGCATCCAGCGGTAGGAAGAAAGCCACCCCCTCAGGGGCGGCGGATTTGTGCATCGACAAGAGGGCGGCGTCATCCAAACACAGAGGCCGGCCCCAGCGTATGAAAGAGGCATCAAATGGCAAAATTGTCCCTTCTGTTTGCTGTGCTGCTGATAGTGCTGGGCCTGGTGAGCTATTTCGGTACCGGAAGCCAGCATTCCACGGCGCTGATTCCAACGTGGTTTGGCTTGGCGATTGGGGTCTTTGGATTTCTCGCAATCAGCCCCAGCGAAGCACGGCGCAAGCTCTTTATGCACATTAACGTCACCATTGGCCTGATCGGTTTTCTGGGCGCGGCCTGGCGGGCGCTGCTGGGTTACGGTCATGCCCGCGCCGAGGGAATTGACCCGGACAAGATTGCCCTCGGTGCACAAGTGACGATGGCTGCCTTGCTGCTGATTTACGTTGCCATGTGCATCAAGTCATTTGTCGAGGCAAGACGAACGAGGCTGGGATAACGCATGGGCACGATGCGCGGCGGAGGACTGGGCATGGGGATGCGCGCTGAGCGCACGGTGCGGAGTGCGCGCCCCGGGCAACCAGACCAGCCCAAGAAGAAGTTCGACATTAAGAAGCTCTGGCCGCAGATATTGGGCCTGATTGCGCCGCGCAAGGGACTGATTGTCGGCGGCCTGGCGCTGATGGCGGTGAATCGTCTAGCCGGGCTTGTCCTGCCGTTTATCTCCAAACGGCTCCTGGATACGGTGCTTTCTCCCGTTCATCCTGACCCACGATTGCTGCCGGGCATTATCATCGTCGTATTACTCTCCACGCTGATCCAGGCGATCACGTCTTACTCGCTGACGCAGCTGCTTTCCGTGGCAGGTCAAAGATTGATTGCCGACTTGCGGCGCCAGGTGCAGAAGCATGTGGGCCTGCTATCGGTCGCCTACTACGATGAAAACCGCGCGGGCACGCTGGTGGCGCGCATCATGACCGATGTCGAGGGTGTTCGCAACCTCATCGGAACCGGGTTGGTGCAGTTTGTGGGCGGGATGCTGACTGCCGTTCTGGTTTTCTTCTTCCTGCTCTATCGCAGCGTCACGGTCACTCTTACAGTGTTCGCTGTCGTCGGTCTATTTGTCTTCGTGCTCCAGTACGGATTCAAGGCGATTCGTCCCATCTTTCGAGAGCGCGGCAAGATTAACGCCGAGGTTACAGGACGCCTGACAGAGTCGCTGGGCGGCGTACGCGTGGTGAAGGGATACCACGCTGAGGAACGCGAGCACAAAGTCTTCTCCGTAGGTGTCGACCGGCTTCTCGATAACGTGATGAAGTCGCTGACCATGACCAGCGCGCTCGGTTCAGCGTCGACCGCCGTCGTGGGTATCGTGTCCGCGTTGGTGATGTGGCTGGGCGGGCATCTTGTGCTCAAGGGTACCTGGACCACCGGCGATTACTTTCAATACAACATGTTTCTCGTCTTCATGGTTGCTCCAGTATTCCAGATCGTGAATGTTGGCACGCAGGTGACCGAAGCGTTTGCCGGCCTTGACCGCACCAACGAACTTCTAGCCGAATTGGAGGAGAACCAGACACCGAATCGCACCATCGAGATGGCGCCCATTGGCGGCGAGGTGCGGTTCGAAGATGTTGAGTTCTCCTACGTTCCCGAAAAGCCGGTGCTGCATGGCGTGAGCTTCAGGGCGGAACCCGGAACGGTGACGGCTTTGGTGGGCTCGTCGGGGTCGGGCAAGTCAACCATCATCAGCCTGCTGTGCGCCTTTCACACGCCATCGAGCGGGCGCGTGGTCGTAGACGGCATCGATCTTGCAACAGTCGATTTGCACAGCTATCGCTCTCAACTGGGAGTTGTGTTGCAGGAGTCGTTTCTATTTGATGGAACGGTGCGCGAGAACGTGATGTTTTCGCGGCCGGACGCAACGGAAGAGGAGCTTCTTTCCGCCTGCCGGACGGCACGCGTCGACGAGTTTGCCGAGCGCTTTCCTGAAGGGTATGACACGGTGGTGGGCGAGCGAGGCGTGAAGCTTTCCGGCGGCCAGCGGCAGCGACTCTCGATTGCGCGCGCATTGCTGGCGCAGCCCCGCATTCTGATCCTCGATGAGGCGACCAGTTCGCTTGACTCCGAATCGGAAGCGATGATCCAGGCGGGACTGGCGCAACTGATGCAGGGGCGCACCACCTTTGTGATCGCACACCGCTTGTCGACGATCCGGCGCGCGGATCAGATCCTCGTGGTGGAGCAGGGGAGGATCGTGGAGCGGGGAACGCACGCCGAGCTCTATGCGCTGGCAGGCCGCTACTACGATCTCTATACGCGCCAACACGGACTCGAGGCCAACCTCTTTCTCGCGCCGGGTGAAGGCGACGTCGTTCCGGCCTGAAAAAGTTCCCGCAGCGCGAGCCATCCACTGAACCGGTGTCCGAGCGCCCGTCCCACGCCTTGACGTCGATCTCATATCTTGAGAAACTGGTAACATAATCAAAGCGCGAAACGGGGGACCAAAATGCGAGACGCAGCACCCCAAGGTACATATAAAGTTCAGGCCCTGGACCGTGCGTTTGCCGTCCTGGACCTGCTGGGGCAAAGTGAAACTCCGCTTGGACTGGCGCAGGTGGCGTCGGCATTGCAGTTGCACAAGAGCACGGCGCATCGCTTTCTGATGGTGCTCGAGCGACACCATATGGTGGAGCGCACCAACAACGGGAAATTCAGGCTCGGCCTTCGTCTCTTCGATTTCGGCAACCGCGCCATTGAGCAGTACGACTTGCGCGAGCGGGCGCAGCCGCACCTGCGCAGGCTGGTGGCAGAAACAGAGGAGACAGCGCACCTTTGCGTTCTCGAGCAGGCGCGCGTGATCTACATCGACAAGATTGAGCCGGCTCGCTCGGTGCGCATGATCACGCGTATCGGCTCCAGCAATCCAGTGCATTGCACGTCTGTGGGCAAGGCGATTCTGGCTTTTCTTCCTGAAGAGAGAATCAACGACATTCTGCGGCGCACGAAGTTCGAGCGCTTTACCAATCGCACCATCTCCTCGGCGGAAGCGTTGCGCACCGAGATCGAGAAAACGCGACGGCGCGGTTATGCCGTCGATGATGAGGAACTGGAAGAGGGCCTGCGCTGCATCGCGGTTCCCTTGCTCGACGCGCAACGGCAGCCAGTAGGCGCGATCAGCGTCTCGGGACCATCGTTCCGGGTGACGGCGCAGAAACTGCCCTCCATCGCGAATCATCTCGTGCAATGCGTTCGCGGCATTTCGACGGATATGGGTTTTACCTCGTCGAGCCGGAATAATCGTGTGGCGTGGCCCGCGTAGGTTCCCGCTCCGCTGACGCCTGCACAGCACTAAACCCTCTGGCGCACGTCGCTTCGGCAGACAGTGCGCTCAGTGCGCAATTTATGTTGGAGAGGACGCCCCTTGCTCAAGGATTGCCGTGCGGTTATTACCGGCTCATCGTCCGGCATCGGCCTTGGGCTCGCCGAGGCGTTCGCGGCCGCTGGCTGCCACCTGGTCGTCAACGGAATCGCCACACCTGCTGAGGCTCAGGCGCTCTCACATCATCTGCGGCTGAAGGGCGCTAAGGATGTTTATTTTCACCCGGCGGATCTTGTTGATCC
The DNA here is from genome assembly GCA_049673945.1 of Occallatibacter sp. Taxonomy (GTDB): domain Bacteria; phylum Acidobacteriota; class Terriglobia; order Terriglobales; family Acidobacteriaceae; genus Telmatobacter. The sequence goes on along the minus strand of JBATYG010000258.1, from coordinate 1,582 downwards.
CGAGCAGTGCGTTGCGCTCATTCGTGAGGCCGAAGCCCGCTTCGGAGCCATCGACATTCTGATCAATAATGCGGGTATCCAGCATGTGGCGCCCACCGAGCTGTTTCCTGCCGATCGCTGGGACGCCATTCTCGCGACCAATCTGTCGGCCGCGTTCCATACGATCCGCACCGCACTGCCGGGTATGCAACAGCGCAGGCATGGCCGCATCATCAACATCGCTTCAGTCCATGGCCTTGTCGGATCGATTCATAAATCCGCCTACGTTGCCGCGAAGCACGGCCTTATCGGACTAACGAAGGTTGTGGCGCTTGAGAACGCGTCGAATGGAATTACCTGCAACGCCATCTGTCCGGGATGGGTTCTGACGCAACTGGTTCAGAAACAGATCGACGAACGCAGCGCGGCGAACCACATCTCGGGTGACGAGGCGGCGCGCGAAATGCTGCAGGAGAAACAACCCTCCGGGCGGTTCACCTCTGTGGAAGATGTGGCCGCGCTTGCGGTTTTTCTTTGCTCGCCAGCGGCCGCGAATATCACCGGCTCGTCGCTCACGTTGGATGGCGGCTGGACAGCACAGTAATCTTCCCGGCTTCGTAGCCGCTTGCCATGGGCAAATCGCTGGTGCTTCGCCCAGCATTGCGTATTGCCGCTAAAGGAGATAGCTGCGGCGGTTCACAACGCTCTGTGAAATCAGATACACTCCATCCAACTTCAAGCTGATTGTTGAGCCGAGCGGCCATACGCGTGCCATCGCGCGCGAGGAAGCGCGAGCGGCAGATCGCAGTTGGGCGGGGTGGCGATGCTCCCTGTCTCAATTGCTGCAAACGGACCAGGTCACTTTTCAGTGACCCGCGTCGTGCTGAGCGGCAAGCGATTGAAGCTGAAGTGGACTGGACGTTCGAGTTGATTTACGGGCTTCACGAAGTGAATCGTGTTCTGCTGGGTCCTGCGAACCTGCTGGCCCGTTCCTGTTCGCAGATGTTCAGCGAGCCTGCAAGCTGGCTGTCGCAATTGCCTGGCGCGGCGCGCATTGGAGCCGGTTACGAGTACTTTTACCAGATCAGCAAGAACTTCGAGAAGCCTGAGTTCGCGATCGATCAGGTCGAAGTTCGTGGCGCAATGGTGCCAGTCGTTGAACAAACGGCGCTGCTGAAGCCATTCTGCAGGTTGCAACGGTTCAAGCGCTATGGCGACAACGCCGAGATCGTCGCGAGACTGAAGGGGGATCCGGCGGTGCTGCTGGTGGCGCCGCTTTCGGGCCATCACGCAACACTGGTGCGCGAGACTGTGCTCAGTTTGCTCACGGGCCACAAGGTCTACGTCACTGACTGGCTCGACGCGCGGACGGTGCCGCTCGACCAGGGGCCTTTCACGCTAGATGACTACGTTGGTTATATTCGAGAGTTCATCCGCCACATCGGCGCCGAGCATCTGCACGTAATCTCCGTATGTCAGCCGGCGGCGGCCGTGCTTGCAGCCGTCGCGCTGATGGCTGCTGCCGGCGAGCCGGAACCGCGCACTTTGACGATCATGGGCGGCCCGGTTGATGCACGCAGAAACCCGACGCGCGTCAATCACT
>JBATYG010000257.1:0-3204 GCA_049673945.1 Occallatibacter sp. | reverse complement strand
GCAGGGAGCCAGTGAGGCGCTCGGAGCCGTACATGCGGCGATATACGGCGCGAGTTAGGGTGAGAGTTTGCTTGGCGCGCGTCATTCCGACGTAGCAGAGGCGGCGCTCTTCCTCAAGCTCTTCCGGATTCATGAGCGTGCGCGAGTGCGGAAAGAGGCCCTCTTCGAGTCCGGCGAGAAAGACGAGGGGGAACTCAAGGCCCTTGGCCGCGTGCAGAGACATGAGGGTGACGCGGGCTTCGGGGTCGAACTGATCTGTGTCACTGGCGAGTGCAGCGTGATCGAGGAACTCGGCGAGCGTTTCGCCGCGCACCTCGGCGTCGTGCGCGGCGTTGGCAAGTTCCTTCAGGTTTTCAATGCGGCTGAAGGACTCAGGCGATGCTTCGGCTTCGAGGGCCTTGATGTAGCCGGTGCGGTCGATCAGAAAGCGAATCAGCTCGGGAAGAGTTGCTGCGTCGCCGGGCGCGCGGAAGGGCCGTTCGAGCTGTTCTCGTTCTGGATGGGATTCTGACTCATCGGAGATGTTACTCCCAGGTCCCGGTACAGGGATCTGGTGCACTCGATCTTCCCCGACCAGCCTTGGCTTCGGCATCCTGAGGAAAGGACGTTTGGGCTCGTTGGCGAATGGCGAGAAGTGGCTGGCATCGAGCAGAGGCATCTGATCTTCGTTGCCGCCAAAGTCAAAAGACGTTGCAGCCTCAAGCTCCTCGATAGCCTGAAGTTTTTCTTCCGCAGAAGGTTCGGCTGCGCCGAAAGTGAAGTCCGTGTCGCCGCTGGTCTCTTCGTCGGCTGCGACGTCGGCGGCGAGCTTGCCTGCGAAGTCGGGGTCCATCATTGCCTGCGCATCGATGATGAGCTGGCGGAAGGATTGGAGGGCAGCGAGTGCGCGCGGTTGCACAAGATTGTTGGCGAGTGCGGCGCGGAGCGCCTCCCATGTGGAGACTCCGGTTTCAAGGGCGATGCGTTCGATGGTGGCCAGCGTGGTGGCGCCAATGCCCCGCGCCGGAACGTTGATGACGCGCTGCAGCGCCATGGAGTCATGCGGATTGCGCACCAGGCGCAGATAGCAGAGGAGGTCCTTGATCTCGGCACGCTCGTAGAAGCTGAAGCCGCCCACCATGCTGTAGCTGATGCCGTAGCGGCGCAGTGCCTCTTCAACAAGGCGCGATTGCGAGTTGGTGCGGTAGAGCACGGCGCAGTGGGCGCTCGAATCGGCGCTCTCCGATGAGGATGCCTGCTCGCGCTGGAAGGTGCGGATGCGGTCGGCGATGAAGAGAGCTTCGTTTTCGCCGTCGGGTGCTTCGTAGTAGCCGATCAGCGAGCCGCCCTGGCGATCGGTCCACAGTTTTTTGCCTTTGCGGCGCAGGTTGTTGGCGACGACGGCGCCGGCGGCTTCAAGAATAATCTGCGTGGAGCGGTAGTTCTGCTCGAGGCGGATGATGCGCGCGTTGGGAAAGTCCTGCTCGAACTCGAGGATGTTGCGGATGTCGGCGCCGCGCCACGAGTAGATGCTTTGGTCTTCATCGCCCACGGCGCAGACATTCTTTGCCTCGCCTGCGAGCAGCTTCATCAACTCATACTGCGGACGGTTGGTGTCCTGATATTCGTCGACGAGCAGGTAACGGTATTTGCGCTGGTAGCGCTCGCGGGTCTCCGCTGAGACTTTGAGCAGGCGCGCGGCTTCGAGCAGCAGATCGTCGAAGTCGAGGGCGTTGTTCTTCCTTAGCTCGGCTTTGTAGCTCTTGAAGATGTGGGCGATGCGCTCGCCGTTGGGATCTTTCGAGCTGAGGTAGTACTCCTGGGGATCGATCATGTGGTTCTTTGCCCAGGAGATGCGGCCAAGCACGGTGCGCGGCGTGAGCTGCTTGGTGTCAAGGCCCATGCGCCGCATGATCTGCTTCACAATCGCCTGCTGGTCGTTTTCGTCGTAGATGGCGAAACTGCGGGTGAGGCCGTCGCTGCCGATTTTGAGCGCCTCGATGTCGCGGCGCAGAATGCGCACGCAGAGTGAGTGGAAGGTGGCGATAAGGGGCTTGGCAAGCGAGGAGTGGCCGAGGAGCTTGTTGACGCGCTCGCCCATCTCGCTGGCGGCCTTGTTGGTAAAGGTGACGGCCAGGATCGAGTCAGGCGCGACACCTTTTTCGCGAATGAGCCACGCGATGCGGCTGGTGATGACGCGGGTCTTGCCCGAGCCTGCGCCGGCAAGGATGAGCAGCGGCCCCTCGGTGGCTTCGACCGCGGCGCGCTGTTCTGGGTTGAGATTGGCGATGAGCGGCTGCACGGCGAGGGTCCAGGAGGGAAGGCTCCTTGGAGTAGTTTACCCGCCGGCGAGGGATCCGCGCAGCCCGCGATTCCGGAAGAGACCGCGGGCATGCGAAAAAGCATGCGCGCTTAGTGAGTACGCGCCGGTTAGATCGGTTTGGGCGTCGTGTTGCTTGCGCTAGTCACGTTGTCCGGCTTGTCGGTAAAGGACTGGCCCGAGGTGTACGCGTACTTCTGAAACTTCGAGCCGACCTTGCGGATCGCGTCTTTGGCGCCGTCGTCCCACGTGACGCGCGCCTCGCCGCTGACGAACTGCCAGGTGCCGTGGATCGGATGCAGCGAGCGGTAGGCACTGCCGTCGGCGTTGAGGGTGATGAGGAAGGTGTCGCTATCCATGCCGCTGCCTACGCCAACGATCCATTTGCCCACGAACTGCCCATGAGCGGCTGGTTCCTGCGACGGCAGCGCCGCGGCTGCGTGCGTTCCTTCAAACTCGATGCGGGCAACGCCGGCGAGGTCGAAGGTCTGGCGGTGACCGTCTTTGAAGACGATGACGATGGTGGCGGGCGCATCTTTCTGAGGCGGCGCGGCGTGGGAGGCTGGGAGCGAGCAAAGCGAAAGAACAGCAAGTGCGGAAACGGTAGCGATGGTGCGCATAGTTTCTCCTGCATCCAGGCCGTGGTGTGGTTGAGGACCGGCCGGATACACAAGTCTACGCAGGGCCAGCGGCGGTTGTTCCCATTGCGGAAAAACGGACAGCCGGCGGGCGCTATGCTGAGAAGAAATGACGACATTGAAGAAGATGCGCCGGGTTGCGGTGTACTGCGCCTCGGCGCGGGGGACCGATCCGGTATTTGTAGCGGGCGCTCGGGCGCTGGGCGCGGCCATTGCGGCGGCCGGGCTGGGCATGGTCTACGGCGGCGCAAGCGTGGGGCTTATGGG
>JBATYG010000256.1:0-3368 GCA_049673945.1 Occallatibacter sp. | reverse complement strand
TTCTCTCCGTCGCGCAGGTTTCATCGGGCTCAACCGACTGGCAGACACGCACCGCGGCCGGCGCCGTTACGCTGCGCCCCTTTGCCTCTATCGTCGATGAGCATTATCGCCTGTATCTGAAAGTCGAGGGCTGAAAGAGTGACGCCTCGCGTTTCGGCGAGGCGTCAGTGTTCTTGCGGTCCCCCGCTTCTTACGGCCGATCGTAGAAGCGGAAAAACAGCGACGGTTTCGCGCAGGCTTCAGCGCGGGCGACCAACTCGGTCTGCTGCGCTTCATTCAAGGGCGTGAACTCCCGCGCCAGTTGCACGTTCTCTTCAAGCTGTGGAATGGAGTCGCAGCCAATGATCACGGTGCTTACGGGTCTCGACAGCGTGTAGTACATCGCTTCGCGCATCTTCAACGTGCCGGGCGACGACGTCTGAATCGTCATGCCCTCCCAGGAGTGCTTCTGCTGCTCGATCGACGGCGGCGTCCACGTTGAGAGCAAGCGCCCGCGTCCGGGAATTTTCATGCCGATGATGCCCATCTGCTTTTCGACGGCCAGCGGCAGCAGCCCGTCGTTGAAGCTGTAGTGGTGCGGATCGGCCGCATTCATCGCCATCAGAATCGTGTCGAAGTCGTGCCGGTGGATGCACTCCATGAGTGAGTCGGGCCGATAGTGCCCGGTGATGCCGAGATAGCGCACCACCTTCTGCTGCTGCATCTCAAGCAGCGCTTCCATGGCGCCGCCTTTGGCAAAGATCTCGTTCACGTCGTACATGGTGCCCACATCATGCAGTTGCCAGAGGTCGACGTGATCGGTCTGCAACAGCTCGAGCGACTTCTCGATCATGCGCATCGAGCCTTCGCGAGTGCGCTCCTTCGTTTTTGTCGCCAGAAAGGCTTCGTTGCGGCGGTGGACCATCACCTTGCCCACGTACTGCTCGCTCCAGCGTTCCGGGCCGCCGTAAATCGACGAAGTATCGACGTAGTTCACGCCCAGGTCTAGCGCCCGCTCCACAATGGGCACCGCAACGTCGAAGTTGTTTGCTTTCTCAAGCGCGGCCTGGCCGCCCAGCGAGAAAATGCCTACCTTGTAGCCAGTCCTGCCCAGGTTCCGTGTCGGCATTGCCGCTGGTGTTCTGGGATTGACCGGCAGAGCGGGCAGGCTCTTGTTAGCGGTGGCGGCAAAGGCGGAGGGCGAAAGCAAGGCGGCGGTCACCGCGCCACCGGCCTTCAAAAAGTCGCGACGGCCTTGTTTGCGAGGCGAGGAAGAATTCGAGTCACCCATGGAGCTTGCTCCTGAAGTGCGATCTTATGCGCGACACAATCATAAACCCGCGTCGGCAGCGGCGCTGCGTGGGTCTGGATTGCCGGGGCCACGGAATGCCTGCTTTTTGCATCTGATTCGAACAGAGTTGCAATAGGCCATCTGTCTTGAATGCTGGTTAAGACCGGGGTGACAACGGAATGTCTACGTTCGCGTCGTCTCCAAAGTACGTGGGGATCGCCAGGACCTATGCCGAAGTGGCGCTATGGCTGCTGCCCCCGCTTTTGGCTGCCAACCTACTTATTTCAATCGACATCGCTGCCAGACGGTCAGTGCCTGTGAGCCCGCGCGAGCCGGACACCGTGATCACGCAGGCCGACAAGCTCTTCTCGATCATGAAGAACTACGGCGACGAATTGCAGATGGTGGCGAGCATCGCCGCCTACCCTGACGACAACGAGAAGCAGAAGGGCCAGACCGCGGTGCGGCGCTTCGCCATAGATACCGATCTTGCGAGGCTCGCGCTGGCGCGCCTTGACGAGCGCCGCGATCGCGACTCGATGCTCGAGTTCCTGGCGGTTGCGTGCGGCGAAACGCCCGACACCGGAAACTGTGCGACGCTCGTGCCTCCGCCGTTTTCGCATATGGAGCCGGGACTGATGCAGGGAACGCAGTACGTGCCTGGCAAGGTCACGCAGTACGCGAATACCTCGCGGCTTGAGTCGCTGCACGACGACTTTGTGGTGCTACTGGCGGCGATGCTCAAGGATGCCAGGTAGGGCACCAGTGCTCCACGTGGAGCAATTGGACTCGATCGCCTACTGTTCCTGCCACGAGCGAATCTCACCCGCGGGCTGCGCCGTGCCCTCGCTGAGTTCGTTCAGATTGGGCAGAGACGCGAGCCAAATGTCGAAGGCGTCGTCGAAGCCGATGTCATCGGGCAGGCGCAGCCGGCTTTCATTTGAGTTCGGCCACGGAACGAGATACGTAATCGTTCCACCCCGGCTGAAGACGCTGCGTCTGCCGGCGATATTGGCAATCCGCATGCTCTTTGAGGAGAGCAACCCGTTGGCCTGAACGAACTCGCCGGTGATGGCGACGGAGACCCGGGAAGCGCCGCGGAGGAAGACGACCCCCTCAACGATGGGGACGGCGCTAATGCCGAGTACAACCGCCAGCATGAAGCGTGTGTCCTGGCTGTTGCTGTTGGTGAGAACCATTCCGGCAAGGAAGGTCGCGGCGGCGAAACCGAGCGCGACGAATATCCAGCCGATCACCCGGTATCGATTTTTGACAGTCCGCGAAAACGCGTAAACGCGCGCAGGACTCGTAACGGTGGGAACCATTGTGTGATCTCCCTGAACCGCCCAGGCCGTTTAATTCACTACTTGTCCCTGAGATTTGTCCCTGAAATGTCCCTGATTTGCCCTGAGGCCCAATAGCGTATGAGCACTGTATCGAAAAGAGAAGTGGAAAATCTATCCCACGAAAGAGAGTTACCAAACGGGATAGCCGCAGAATGTTCCACGTGGAGCAAAGATCTTCTGTCTATAGAGGATACGGCCCAAAATGGCCGTCAATCAGAGGCTTATTAGTTTGCAAATAACCTGTGATTACTGCGCGTTTCACACGGAATTTCGAGTGATTCGGGTGCGGTTGCGAAATGCTCCACGTGGAACATTGTAGTCGGAGAAGCCCGCGGCTGCAGCGTCGGAGATCAGCGCCGTCGATTTGGTCGGACGTCGCCGGTTCAATATGTCAACTATGTCACCGGTACGAACCGGAAGGAGCCCCCCTCCCCCCTCTCAATATTTAGCGCTATCCACAGCATCCTTGCGGATTAATTCGCGCATCCAATGCGGACTAACTCGGTTGTGTCTCCCAAAACGGAAGATACAGGCAGCAGAAATGCTCCACGTGGAGCATTTCCGGCCAAGGGACACATTAGACCAGTCAATCTGAATTTGGTTCCACGTGGAGCACCGGCGAAAATTGCTCCCACATGAATCACTGAAAACTGGATCACTGACAACTGGAAGCTGGCTACTGACCAACTCTCTCTTCAATGTTCCACGTGGAGCATTTCGCAACCGCACTGGCGGCGCATGCCTCATTTCAC
>JBATYG010000255.1:0-11175 GCA_049673945.1 Occallatibacter sp. | reverse complement strand
GTGTGGATGCCTTGCTCAGGAGCGCTGGGCTTGAATCTCGCGAAGTGGATAGGGTTTTCCTCACGGGCGGCACCTCCTTTGTGCCCGCCGTAAGGCGCATCTTTATCGACCGCTTTGGTCTGGATCGAATCCGGGGCGGCAATGAATTCACGTCGGTAGCTCAGGGACTTGCGCTAAGCGGTGCGGCAGGCGGCGGCTAAATATCAGAACGAACAGCGCGAGTGAGGCAGCGCTACTGATTGGGAGTCAATCAATGAGCGCATTGCCCTGAAGTCAACAGTTGACGAACCGGCCAAGTGAATTCGCTGTTGTTCCGCCATTTCGTTATGAGCATGACTGTGGACGAGCCGGTTAGGCCCACCCGAACCGGTGTTCCCAAAGAGATTTGGCAGTATCTCGGCGGGAGCCTTTTGGAATGATTAAATGCCTAATTCCATGCAGCACGGTTCAGTCTCGGGGCAAGGGAGGGGGCATGCGTGAGGTATGCTAAATACCAAATTATCCCAGTAAACCGGTGCAGATCCGCTGTCTACCTCGTCCAATCCGCTACAGCGATTCCTCGCAATCCCAAACCGTGATGCCTAGTCTTGCACGAGTGTAGTTTTCAATGGATCCACGAGCAGGTCGAGGCGGGTGAGGATCTCGGATGCCGGAGACGTATCCATCGATTTTCATACCCTGGACGAGGCGGGACAGGAAACTCGCAATCCTGCTTGTCGCCATTGCACTCAAAGGTCACGGGCATCGCGGATGTGTAGTGGCCAACTCTTCCCCCGACGAGATGTTGACCAAAATCCAATGTCAGAGTAGCCGGTATTCGCCCGACATCCGATCCGTCAGATCTGATTGCAAAAATAAGGCGAAAGTCGAGTGAAAGGCTCGGAGTAGCTCCCGCTCAGGTCGCAGTAGCTTACGACTAAAGTTTTCCCCACGTCAATAATTTTCCAGCCATTTCTCATTAGCCTCGCTATAGTCTTCGCATGATTCCCAAGAGCACTTATTTGGCTTACGTAGTATTGGCCGGACTGTCTTGTGTTTCACTGTTCGGCCAAGAGAAGGGCGACGGCGACCAGCTGGTCACCCCCCATCGGCAGTTCAGCGCGGTCAGCCTGACACAATCGGGAAGAGGCGTGCATCTTGGGGGAGCGCCAAACGACTGGAAAATCTACGGGGACTCCTACAAAAGCATGCTGCTGACGCAAGCCTCCGTGGAAGGCACTGAAATTCGAGTGCCGGCGGTTCTGAGCTACTTGAATACCTCTAACGAGGTTGTCGCTTCGTCTTTCCGTCAACCGGCAACAACCACCCGGGAAACATACGCCACCTTTCATTTCGAATACGCCGCGTTGAACACAGTTCCAGTCCCGCCCCACGTTGTGCTGGAAATCGAAAATACCGGAGTGATCGAGTATTGGCTCAATAATTGCCAGTTCTCGCTTTCCAAATGGCACAAAGCGTCATAAATCGCCAAGAAGCCTCGGTGCGCCGAGTCAGCTAGATAAATATCAGCTTCTGCAATAGACACAGAAGACTTCCGTCTTCATGTGTCGAATCTTCATCCTCGTTGTCAGAGACGGGCTCGCAGGCAGACTGTTTTGCTGTGGTCGATTGCGTGGCCTGATCAGCGCACGTCGCGCCAAAAATCCGATCCCAGGCGTGGGGCCTTACCATTCAGGGCTTGGAGGTCGAATGCGATTATCGATACCCAAATGTGAGTCCGTTGGAATAGACTACCTTGGCGGACAGCGAATCACCTTCGTGCGGACACCAAATGTTTAACCAAACGCGAACTTGGCGTGTCACAGTCTCGATCGCGCTGATCGTCCTCGTGTTGGCGACGACCTTCGGCATGGTTTGGCATGTCCATGATCATTGCAATTCCACGCAATGTACGCTGTGCCACCTGGTCATCCATCAGCCCAAGGCAGTCGGCAACGCCTGCGAGCTGGTCCTTGCACGTGCTGAATTCGCGCCTCAATACACTCGTCTCGTCTCTCGCCTTGCTGCCCGGCAAATTCCCGCCCGGGCGCCTCCTGCTTAGCCGATCGTTTTCCTTCCGTGCCGCCTCGGCACATTCGTCGGCTATGTCTCTTTTTCAGGAGGTTGACTGCCTATGCGTCCACCGCTATTACGCGTTTCTACATCATTGGCCACGGCACTTTGGTTTGCAGTCGCGGGCGCGCAATCGCCGCCCACGCAAAGTCAATCGCCACCGCCGCAGGCCAACACACTTGCCCCAAAAGCCGGGGGACACGTCATCACGCTAAGCGATGCTATCCAGATGGCGCTCGACCACAATCACAATCTGCTAGCCGCGCGAACTACGATTCAGCAGAGTCAATCGGAAGAAGTCACCGCCAATTTACGCCCGAATCCGGTGCTTATCGGAGACTCGCAGTTTCTGCCGGTCTTCCAACCCAGCCAGTTCAGCTCGGATTACATCGATAACTCGGCGCAGTTCGATCTCGGCGTCAGCTATCTGTTTGAGCGCGGCAAAAAGCGGCAGCACCGCTTGCAGGCAGCCAAAGATGTTACGGCCCAGACCCGTTCTCTGGTGGCCGATAACGAGCGCACCCTCGCCTTCAACGTTGCCTCGCAATTCATCGCCGTCGAGCTCGCAGAGTCAGCCCTGGAACTGGCGAACCAGGATCTGAAGAGCTTCCAGAACACAGTGGAAATTGCGGAGGCGCGCTACAAGGCGGGTGATATCGGCGAGAACGATCTCCTGAAGATGAAGCTCCAGTTGCTTCAATTCCAAACGGATGCCTCCCAGGCGCAGCTTGCCAGGGTGCAGGGGCTTTCTGACCTTCGGCAGTTACTCGGGTATGAATCGATCGCCCCGGAGTACGACATAGCCGGGGACTTTAATTACCAGCCAGTCGCCGGCAGTGTGGATGACTTTGAGGCCAAAGCACTGCAAAACAGGCCGGACCTGCGCGCGGCGCAGTTAGGGGTGGCGGCCGCCAACAGCCAACGCGCACTGCAGCAGGCCATCAGCAAAAGAGACGTGACAGGACAGATCAATTACACACACATTGCCTATCTCAACACCATTTCTCTCTTCGGACAGATTCAGCTACCCATCTTCGACCGCAATCAGGGAGAGATTGCGCGCAGCGGATTTGCCATTACGCAAACTGAAGAGCAGGAGAAATTCGCGAACGGACAGGTGCTGACGGATGTGAAAGATGCGTTTGAAAATCTGCGGGCCAATGACCAGATCGTCACGCTGTATCGTTCCGGTTACCTCGACCAGGCGCAGCAGTCCCGGGACATCAGCGATTACGCCTACAGGCATGGCGCGGCCAGCTTGCTTGATTTCCTTGACGCGGAACGCAGCTACCGGGCAACGCAACTCGGCTACCGCCAGGCGCTGGCGTCGTACCTGACGGCTCTCGAGCAGCTTCGCGAGGCCGTAGGAACCAGGAGCATCCCATGAGAACTCGAGTGCTGTATTGCCTTGGACTCGGCACGCTTGCCGCCGCGGGGCTCTCTGCCGCTCTGGCGTTTACCGGCTGTCACTCCGGCGATAACGCGAGCGGAATGACGTCGTTTTCGTCGAAGGCTTCGCCCTCTGCAACGCCGCAGCTTTTCACGCTCCCTGCAGACCAGATGAGTCACGTGCAATTGTCGACTGTGGAGCCGGAGACGATGACGCACACGCTGCGGCTCACGGGGACTGTGGCGTATAACGCGTTCAAGACCACGCCCGTGATTACCCAGGTGGGCGGCCCCGTGGGGCGCATCCTGGTGGTTCCCGGAGAAAAGGTGACATTGAACCAGCCCATGCTGCAAGTGAGCAGCCCGGATTACGCGCAACTTCTCGACGGATATCTCAAAGCGGCGGACTCCTACCGGTTAGCAGACAAGTTCTACACGCGCGCGCAGGACCTGTATGCGCATCATGCCATTGCGATGCAGGATCTGGATCAGGCTGAGAGCAATCGCACGCAGGCGCAGGCGGACCTGAACGCGGCCGAGCAGGGAATGCGGATACTGGGGATCAAGAATCCGGCGGATCTGGCCAAGGCGCGGTCGTCGGCTGAGATTCCGGTTCTGGCGCCCATTGCAGGCGAGGTAGTGGAGCGGCTGGTTTCGCCGGGGCAGGTGGTGCAGGCGGGGCAGACGCAGGCATTCACAATCTCAGACCTGAGCACGGTGTGGGTGCTGGCCAACGTGTACCAGGCCGACTTGCAATACGTGAAGAGCGGCGATGATGTGGTGGTGCAGACGGATGCGTATCCCGACACCTTCCACGGAAGGATCTCGTTTGTCTCCCCTGCGCTCGACCCGAACACCCGAACGCTGCAGGCGCGCATCGTGGTGGATAATCCCGGAGAAAGGCTGAAACGGGACATGTACTGCACGGTGATCGTGACCGCGGGTGTGCTGAAAAATACGCTGGCGGTACCGAATGCGGCCGTGTTGCGCGACGACAACAGCCAGCCGTTCGTTTATACGCTTACCGGTGATAACCAGTTTGGACGCCGCGATGTGGTGCTGGGCGGGATGCAGGGCAACGAAACGCAGATTGTGAGCGGCATCTCGGCCGGAGACAAGGTCGTGGGTAACGGAAGCTTGTTCCTGCAGTTCGCAAATTCGCTGCAACACTGAGGGGGCAGGCTGGGATGATTCATCGCATCGTTCAATTCGCACTCCGCCAGAAGCCGATTGTCCTCTTCTTGGCGGCCTTCATTGCCATCGCCGGAGCGGTGGCGTTCCACAACATGCCGGTGGATGCCTATCCGGACCTTTCACCGCCCATGGTGGAGATCATTACGCAGTGGCCGGGCCACGCCTCGGAAGAGGTGGAGAGGCTGGTGACCGTTCCCACTGAAGTGGAGATGAATGGCGTTCCGAATCTGAGCGTGATGCGTTCGATTTCGCTGTACGGGCTTTCGGACGTAATCATGACGTTCAAAGAAGGTACGGACGACTATTTTGCACGCGATGTTGTCTTCCAGCGGTTAAGCGAGGTGACGTATCCGCAAGGCGTCACACCGACCCTGGCTCCGCTCGCCAGTCCCTCGGGGCTTGTGTATCGCTACGTGATCGAGAGCCCGGACCGCTCGCCGCAGGACCTGAAGACCTTTGAAGACTGGGTGCTTGAGCGGCAGTACAAGCAGGTGCCGGGGGTCGCGGACGATTCCGGTTTTGGCGGCACGGTGATGCAGTACCAGGTTCTGCTTGATCCAGCCAAGCTGTACGCGTACCACATCACAGTGCCAACCGTGCTGCAGCAGCTCTCGGCGAACAATTCCAACGCCGGCGGAGGATTCTACGAGCAGGGCGACCAGTTCAATTACGTGACGGGCGTGGGCTTGGTGCGCGATACCTCGGATATAGCCAACATCGTGGTGGGATCGCAAAACGGGGTGCCGACGCGCATCGGCGACATCGGGCAGGTGGAGATCGGGCACGCGCCCCGGCTTGGAGAATTCGGCTTCAACAAGACAGATGACGCGGTTGAAGGCGTCATCATGATTCGGCGCGGAGAGCAGACGCAGGACGTGCTTAGAGGCGTGGAGGCAAAGACCAAAGAGTTGAACGAGCACATTCTCCCGCCCGACGTAAAGGTACGCGCCTACTACGACCGTAGCGACCTGGTGCAACTGACCATCGACACCGTGGAGCACAACCTGCTGCTGGGCATGATGCTGGTGTTTGTAGTGCTGATGGCGTTTCTGGTGAGCTTTCGCGCGGCAGTCATTGTGGCGCTCACTATTCCTTTGTCGCTGCTGTTTGCGTTCATCTTTGTGCATGCGGAAGGGATTCCAGCCAACCTGCTCTCGATCGGCGCCCTGGACTTTGGCATCCTCATCGATGGAACGCTGGTGATGGTGGAGAACATCTTCCGCGAGCTCGGCGCCCGCGAGGGCCAGGTTTTCGACCTGGAAGAAGTGATCAAGAGCGCCGCAAAGGATGTAGACCGGCCGATCTTCTATTCAGTGGCCGTAATTATTGCCGGCTATCTTCCCATCTACGCGCTGAGCGGGCCTTCGGGCAAGCTGTTCAAGCCGATGGCGGACACGGTGGCCATTGCGCTTGTCGGCGCGCTGATCCTGACCCTGACATTAGTACCGGTGATGTGCGCCCTCTGGTTCAAGAAGGGGGTACACGAGAGAAAGAACAAGCCGTTCGAATGGGTCAAAGAAAGATACGCGGTCTGGCTTGACTGGTGCCTCGGCCGGCCCCGCACCACAATCATCCTGTCGGGACTCATCTTCGCCGCCTCGCTGCTGCTGATTCCGTTCATCGGCGGCGAGTTCATGCCCCACCTGGATGAGGGCGCGATGTGGATACGCGCCACCATGCCTTATACGGTTTCGTTCGAAACAGCAAGCAAGCTTTCGCCGCAGGTGCGCGACATTCTGTTGAAGTACCCGATGGTGACGGATGTGGGATCGGAGCTGGGTCGTCCCGACGACGGCACCGATCCCACGGGGTTCTTTAACGACGAGTTTTACGTTGGACTGAAGCCCTATAGCGATTCGGTGTGGAAGTCGGGAAAGATTCACAATAAGGCGGAGCTCACTGCGGACATTCAGAAGCAACTCGATGCGTTTCCGGGCGTGATCTTCAACTTCACGCAGCCCGCTGAAGACGCAGTCGATGAGGCCCTCACCGGCCTGAAGAGCGCGCTGGCGGTAAAGATCTATGGCCCTGACCTGAAGGTACTGCAGAATTCGGCTCTCGAAATCAAGCGGCGGTTGAGCCAGGTTCCGGGCTTCACTGAGCTGACGGTGGTGCGCGAGTTAGGACAGCCGACCCTGATCATCAACGTGGATCGCGGCAAGATTGCCCGCTATGGCATTAATGTGGCAGATGTTGAGGCGGTTGTGCAGGCCGCAGTGGGCGGGCAGGCGGCCACGCAGGTGGTACAGGGCGACAAGCTTTTCGACCTGGTGGTGCGCATGCGGCCGGAGTTCCGCGAGAATGCGCAGCAGATCGGGAACCTGCTGGTGGGAACGCCTGCCGGGCAGCAGATTCCGTTGAGCGCGCTGGCCGACATTCGCCAATCAGGGGGCGCGTCATTCATTTACCGCGAAAGCAACTCGCGCTATATCGGTGTGCAGTACAGTATCGAAGGCCGCGACCTTGAAAGCGCGGTGAATGCCGGGCAACAGGCCATCGCGGATATTCAGAAGACACTGCCGCCCGGTTACCGGGTCAAGTGGGGCGGCGAGTACGACGAGTTTCTGGCCGCCAAGAAGCAATTGAGCTACATCGGTCCGCTGGCCCTGCTCATCATCTTCATGATCCTGTTTGCTCTTTACGATAACTTTAAGTTCCCGGTGGTTATTGTCCTTGGCGTCATTCTTACGGTGCCCGTCGGCGCTTTGCTCGCCCTCAAGCTCACCAATACGGCGTTGAGCGCCTCGTCCGCGCTCGGCATGCTGGCGTTGATCGGGGTTTCGGTCCAGACTGCCGTGATTCTCGTCTCCTACATCAACAAACTGCGCGTAGAGCAGAACATGGACATCCGCGCCGCGACGCGCGAGGCATCCCTGCTGCGACTGCGGCCCATCATGATGACGGCGCTGGTAGCCTGCCTTGGTTTGCTTCCGGCCGCGTTGTCGACAGGCATCGGCTCCGATACGCAAAAGCCATTTGCCATCGTGATTGTCGCGGGCCTGGTTTCGCGGCTTTTTCTCGGCTTTTTTGTGAATCCGGTGCTTTACCAGATGGTCGCCCGAGACGGGGACGTTCTGAAGGTCTGACGAACGGCATCTATCAAGTTCTCATCGCGACTATTCTCCCGCTGCATGCGCCGCTCGCGGACCGTAAAATACCGCGGTTGCGTGCTTCCGGAACATCGTGGGACGGACACACGCGGTATTTACGAGGGCGGACGATTTGCGCGCAGGATCTGAACCTTTTGCACCTATTCAGGAAACACATCCAAGTGTAGCTGGTGGAGGCGATTTCGGAATGAAGCAACGTCGTGGAAGTGCCGGTTCGGCGAAGCCTTAGATGAGGGTCATTTCAATTAGGTTCGATGTTTGCACGCCATATCGATTCTCTGCGGTGGAGCTTTGACCCAGAGTTTCCTGCACTATTAGAGCGGTCCCTTATCTGAGGGCGACACAGGGATGAATCAGAGTTCCACTGCTTTCTAAGGCATCAGAGAAAATGGCCACGAAGTTGCAGACCATCGACTTCTCGGTAGCTACAAGTCACCGATTCTTTGCTGCGGATTTCCAGCCCCAAAGAGTTACAGCTCGGGCACTGGTGGGCATCCTGGAAACGCGGCCAAATATGTGTTGCCCACATATCCCAGATACTTGATGCCAATCTTGCTCGTGAAGAATCCATCCGCAGTGAAATTGCGCAAGAATGAGAAAAAAACCACCGCTTCACTCAGGCTTTCATCCTGCTCTGCGTTTTTGCGATAAGCAATGAGATCCAGAATTTCGTTCTGTTGTTGGGGCGTGCAATCGATGTAGGCATTGCCGTGGCGAGCGGTGCAGGTGGAGTCAAGCCACTTCAAGCCACCTGCCAATTTCGCCTGGTAATCAGCATTCTCGCTGGTGAGGAGGTCGATGAACTCAGGAGCTCCCGCTTCGATAGCGCCGCCGGAATCTGCATCTCCGGGAAGAATGGTCTCGCATAACGATTGCAGGGTCTTGTACTGGTGGGCATCGAAAAACTTCGGACCGTAGTTTGCGGATTGGGAATCGGCTTTTTCTGTTTCTATGATGTGGTGAGCATACTCGGCCGCCTGCAGCGGGATGACACGCAGGACTGAGCCTGCTATGGCACCGATGCTGAGCGACTTCAAAATGGTACGTCGAGAGAGTGGGTCCGCGGGCATCCGGCTAAAGCTCTCCTTTCTTCGCTTGATCGACGAGATACTCCGACGTTCTCCATGAGAGCGCCATGATGGTGAGCGTGGGATTCTTATCGGGATTCGTTACAAACGGAGCGGCGTCGGCTACGAACAGATTCTTGACGTCGTGAGCCTGGCAGTCGCTGTTCAATACTGATGTCTTTGGATCAGTGCCCATGCGAATCGTGCCGAGTTCGTGAATGATCTCCCCGCCGGTCGAGATCCGCCCAGCGGGCTGCTGTTCAAGAGCATTGCTTGCGCCAGAAACGCTCTCTTGCGGATGTCGCCGAGTGCCACCGATCACCGTGCCGCCTGCGGTTTCGATGATCGATCTAAAAGTCTGCTGCATGTCGGCGGCCATTTTCGCTTCGTTCTCGCTCCATTGCCAGTGAAAGCGCAACACGGGAATACCCCACTTATCTTTGATGTCAGGATCGAGTTCGCAATAACAATTCTCATTGGGGATCATCTCGCCGCGCCCGCTGAACCCAATGAATGTGCCATAGGAGCTGCGGCACTTCTGTTTCAGGCTGATCCCGTAGCCTTCGTGCTCTTCGCACACATAGTCGAAGCCCCCGACTCCAGGCATGTCGCGCCCGCCGCCGAACTCTATGTGATATCCCCGAAGGAATTCGTTCTTCTTACCGAAGCGCCACCACGGCATGTACATGTGCATGCCGCCTACGCCGTCATGGTTGTGCGCCGGCATCTTTTCAAGCTGGGGAAAATATCCGGCAAGATCGCTGCCGACCGAATCAGTCAAATTTCGACCCACTGCTCCTGACGCATTTGCCAAGCCGTTAGAAAAGCTTGCCGAGCGTGAGTTCAACAGCAGGCGCGCGGACTCGCAGGCACTTGCAGCCAGCACGAAGGCCCTCGCGTATACGCGTTGCTCTTCCCGTGTGGTTTTGTCGATGTAAGAGACAGCTTCAACTTTTCCCGCATCTCCCAGAACAACCTCGCGAGCCATCGCATTGGCAATCATCGTGAGGCGACCTGTCGCCATCGCCGGTGGAATCATTACCTGGCTGGAACTGAAGTTCGATGCAGTTCTACATCCTCTGCCGCATTGTGCACAGTAGTGGCATGGATCTCGATCATTCAGGGGCTTGGTAAGAATGGCAAGCCGCGATGCAATGCATGTGATATTCAGCCGGTCGCAAGCTTTCTTCACCAGGGTCTCAGTACAGCGCGGCTTTGGCGGCGGCATGAACACTCCATCCGGAGCGTTGACGATGTTTTCCTTAGACCCGAAAACGCCGATGTACGATTCCACCTTGTCGTAGTAAGGCGCTAGTTCCTCGTAGGTGATCGGCCAGTCGTCACCCATTCCATCCGTTGAGCGGGCCCGAAAATCAGCGGGGCCAAACCGGAGCGCAATGCGGCCCCAATGGTTCGTCCGGCCTCCTTCAATGCGTGATCGAAACCATCGAAACGATGAGCCAGGCGCGGTCGTGTATGGCTCGCCTTCAATTTCCCAAAATCCATTAGGCGCCATGAATTCATTACCGATCCCCTGCTGTCTTCCACCAACGCCCACGCCGCGATGCGAAAGTTGGTAAGGCCACACATGCTCTTTGAAATCTTTATCCGGGTCGAGCCGCGGTCCGGCCTCGAGCATCACTACGTTTAGTCCGCCTTCAGTGAGCACCTTCGCGGCCGTTCCGCCGCCGGCACCCGATCCAATGATGCAGACGTCGTAGACCTTCCTGCGCGGATTCACTTGCAGCATTCATTGTCTCCAGCGTTGAGATGTGCGAGCGAAAGGGGGATTCGCAATCCGTGTAGATTTCGATCGGCGCCAATCTCCCGGTTGGCTTCTTCCGGAACTCAAACAGCTCCCGCACTCTTCGTTGCAGCGCTGGACCAATATATCTCCGGGCCGCTCCCGCACGCGACCTCTTTCTCTTTTCTTCAGGTAGCAAATAATGGACCAAAAGTTCCACTGCCCTCTAGGGCATCAGAGAAAATGGCCACGAAGAAGGAGATTGTCTCTTGAGAAAATCACTCTCGAATATCGAATCCTAGGCCATTGATTCTAAAGTAGTTGACTCTATGGCGCGGAAGTAGTCGTTTGAACTCTTGATAGAGGTTTTGTAAGCCTTTGAATTCACGAGAGATAAAGCAATAAAGATTCTCCGCAGTGGAACTTTCAAACCGAGTCTTCCCTTAGCTAAAGCAAACGTCGTGCGCTGAGATGTCAAGTTGGTAAGCTCGGTTTGCCGCCGACTCGCTCGGTGTCCATAAAGGTGGCCCCAATCGCCCCTTTAACAAATGCATTGCCGTTATCGAGAATTGCGAACGACTTTTAAATGAATCAGCTCTGATATGACGAAGGGCATGGC
>JBATYG010000254.1:0-1596 GCA_049673945.1 Occallatibacter sp. | reverse complement strand
GGGCTGATTCGCGAGGATTTTGACGTTGCGTGGCTGGCCGGTCGCTATCACTTCGGCGGGGCGGCGGCTCTTTCCGTTCTGACCGATGAGCCGTTCTTTCAGGGCAGCCTGAGAAACCTCGAAATTGCGTCGGAGACGATGCCCCTGCCATGCCTGCGCAAGGACTTCATGGTGGATGAGTACCAGGTTGTTGAAACGCGGGCGCACCGGGGTGATGCGATTTTGCTGATTGCCGCGGCGCTGACCGATGCGGAGATGAAGCGGCTTGCCGCTGCGGGACGCGCAGGTGGGCTCGATGTGCTGGTTGAGGTGCACACGGCAGCGGAGCTGGAGCGCGCGCTGGATGTGCTGGGCGAGACGGGCGCCGATGCGATCGGCGTGAACAATCGCGACCTGAAGAGCTTTGATGTGCGCCTTGAAACTTCGCTTGAGCTCGTCGAGCGGATTCCGCGCGGCGTGGTGCGCGTGGCAGAGAGCGGCATCTCGAGCGCTGAAGATATTTTAGGGCTGCGCTCGGCAGGCTTCGATGCGTTTCTGATCGGCGAGAGCCTGATGCGGCAGCCTGACCCCGGCCTGGCGCTGGCGGCGCTGCTGGCGGGCACGGTTGCGGCGCGATGAGCCTCTGGGTAAAGATTTGCGGGAACACCTCCGTTGAAGATGCGCGGCTGGCGGCCGATGCGGGCGCCGATGCGGTGGGCTTTGTCTTTGCGCCAAGTCCGCGGCGTGTGACTGTGGAGCAGGTTGCGGCGATTGTGCCTCGGCTTCCGCGGGAGATTGAGAAGATAGGTGTCTTTGTGGATGCGGCAGTCAACGAGATCGCCGCGACAGTGCAGGCATGCGGGCTTACGGGCGTTCAACTGCATTCCGATGCGGGAACGGATGCGCCGGCGAGGCTTCGGGCGCAGTTCGGGCCGGAACTCAGGATTCTGCGCGTGGTGCACTTTGGCCCGGGCGCGATGGAGCAGGCCGCGGCGATTGCAGACGAAGCAAACATCGATGCGGTGCTGGTGGATTCGCGCACGGCGGCGGCCGTTGGCGGCACCGGTGTTGCCTTCGACTGGAACGAGGCGGCACGGACGGTCTTCAACGGCACCCGGCAGACGCGGCTTGTCGCCGCGGGCGGCCTGACGCCGGAGACCGTTGCCGAAGCGATTCTGACGCTGCGGCCGTGGGGCGTGGATGTGGTAAGCGGCGTAGAGCGCGCACCGGGGCGCAAAGATGCCGAGAAAGTGCGCGCCTTTGTGGCCAATGCGCGCGCGGCGCAGCGTTAAACTGCGTGCGAGGCGTTGGCGGACTCGCCACCGTCCTCAACCGGTTCACAACCGCAGGTAATTCTTCGCAAAGCTCTGGAGTGAATTTTCCCCCTGCTTTCCCCGAAATGAGGGGGAGGGGGGTACCCTACGCCGTCTCCTGCTTCGCGCCGCCTGTCTCTTTCCAGAGGCGGTACTCGGCGTCACGGCGCAGCTTGAGGCCGGCCACTTCCACAGCTCCGGCGTGATCCCAGCGCAGAAGTTCCTCCGCCGCAGTGCCGTAGTCGCCAGAGTTCAGCTTTAACAGCAGCGTGGAGGCCCGCAGCCGTTCGGCGCCGAGGTTGAA
>JBATYG010000253.1:0-4163 GCA_049673945.1 Occallatibacter sp. | reverse complement strand
GCTTCAGGGAACACTGGACCTGATGGTGCTCAAGACGCTCTATGCGATGGGGCCGCTGCACGGGTTTGGGATTGCCCGTCGCATCGAGCAGGTGAGCAACGGCGTACTCGATCTGAATGAGGGCACCGTCTACACAGCGCTGCTGCGCTTGCAGCAGCAGGGCTGGATCGCGTCGAAGTGGGGGACCAGCGAGAACAATCGGCGTGCGCGTTTCTACTCGATCACATCGCAAGGTGCCCGGCAGCTCGAGCGCGAGAAAGAGAACTGGGAGCGCGTCGCGGGCGTCATGGAGCGGGTGCTCAAACTCGAAAGGCAGGCGTAGGCGATGCGAACACTGCGGACGCTGTGGGCGAGAGTCAAAGGACAGACGGCGCAGGGGCGCGAGGACAAGGCATTCGACGAGGAGATCCACGCACACATCGCACTGCTCGAAGAGCGCCATAGAGCGCAGGGAATGAACGCGCAGGACGCAGCACAAGCCGCACGTCGGCAGTTCGGGAACATGACCATCCTTAAGGAGCGTCTCAGAGCACAGCGCGGGATCCTTTCACCACAGGAGTGGGGGCGCGATCTGCGCTTCGGGATGCGCATGCTGGCTAAACGGCCGGCATTGAACGCGGCGATGGTGCTGGCGCTCGCGCTGGGAATCGGGGCAAACACCACCGTCTTCAGCATTGTGGACGCGGTACTCTTGCGGCCTTTGCCGTACGCGCATCCTGAGAGGCTGGCTGAGGTCCAGTCGTCAGAAGGAACAGGCGGCTTCGAGGGCGGGGACGTTTCATATCCGGACTTCTTCGACTGGCGAGCGCAGAACCGGAGTTTCGACCACCTTGTGTCCTATCACGACACGTCGCTCACGCTCACGGGCGTCGAGCGTGCCGCGCATCTGGATGGCGAAGTGGTGAGCTGGGATTTGCTTCCATTGCTGGGAACGAGTCCGGAACTGGGGCACGGCTTTAGACCTGAGGAAGAGAAGTTTGGAACGCGCGTCGTTCTGATCAGCCATGCACTGTGGGTCTCACAGTTCGGATCGGAGCCATCGGTAGTGGGACGAACCATGCACCTGAGTGGCGAGGCGTACACGATCGTGGGTGTGATGCCTGCAGCCTTCAGGTTTCCCGTGAACGCGCCCCAAATCAGCTTCTGGACAACGTTGGCCGTCGATAACGATGGAACGCCGAAAGCGCAGACCACGAATCGCGGCGATCATGAGATGGCCGTGATCGGGCGGCTGAAAACGCGCGTGACAGTGGCTCAGGCGGATGCGGATATGAACGCAATCGCGGCGCGGCTGGCAAAGCAGTATCCCGACACCAATACCAGGCACAACTCGGCGCACGTCGAGAGCGAGCTCAAGGCGATGCTGGGCGATACGCGCACGCTTTTGCTCGTCATTCTGGGAGCGGTTGGACTGGTCCTGCTCATCGCATGCGGGAATGTGGGAAACCTCTTGCTCGTGCGGGCGCGCGAACGCGAGCGGGAAATGGCGATGCGCTCCGCTCTGGGCGCTAACCGCGCACGCCTCGTGCGGCAGTTGCTGGTGGAGAGCCTGATGATCGGAGTGCTGGGCGGTCTCGCTGGATGCGCTCTGGCATTTGTGGCCACGCCCGCGGTTCTGCGCCTCATCGGCGACAGCGTACCGCGGGCGGCCGATGCGGGAGTGAATCTGCCGGTGCTGGGCTTTGCGCTCGCCATCTCGCTTGTGTCGGGCGTCGTCTTTGGCCTCGCGCCGGTGATGACCTTGATGCGGCGCGATCTGCTTTCGCCGCTGAAGGACGCCGGAAGGAGCGAGACAGGCGGTCGACATCGGCTGGGCTCCGTCGTAATCGTCGGTCAGGTCGCCCTGGGAATCCTGTTGACCGCTGGAGCAGGATTACTGGTAACAAGCTTCATCCACCTCACGCGCACCGATGAAGGCTTCAATCCGAATCATGTGCTCACGTTTCTCTTCGAGACACCCGACTCGCATTACGCGAAAACGCGTGCGGAGTTCTACCGGGACTATTTCGAAAAACTGCGTGCGCTGCCGGGCGTCGTGTCGGCAGGCGGATCGATATTGCTGCCCATGACCGACAACAGCGCCCACCTGAGCTTTGAGAATCCCGAGCATCCTCTGCCCAAGGGGCAACAGGCGAGCGCAAGGATGGACGTGGTTTCGCCGGCCTATTTTGAGACCATGGAGACACCGCTTCTGGCGGGACGAGACTTTAGGGAAGACGATACCGCGCAGTCGCCTCAGGTGATGATCGTCAATCAGGCCTTCGCGGCAAAGTTCTTCCCAGGCGAAAATCCCCTCGGCAAAAAGCTGAAGCCGGGCGCCAGCAACGGTCCCTCCCAGCCTCCCGCGTGGCGCACCATCGTAGGCGTGGTCGGCAATATTCGCTCGGTGGCCACACAGCGGGAAATCGATCCGATGTTTTTCCTGCCCGCCAGCCAGCTTTCAAACTGGTGCTGCCTGTATTCGGTGGTGCGGACGAGAATGGATCCGCTCGCTCTCGAACCCGAAGCGCGCAGGCTCGTCACGTCCATGGATCCGGACATTCCGGTGACCAGTGTGCGCACCATGCAGGATCGGATTGGATCCGAGCTCGCCCAGCCGCGTTTTGCCATGGTCCTGCTAAGTGCCTTCGCCGGCCTGGCGCTGGTGCTGACCCTCGTAGGCCTCTACGGAGTTATGGCGTATTCGGTGGCGCGCCGTACGCGCGAAATCGGGGTGCGGCTGGCGCTCGGGGCGCCACGGCAAATCGTACTGCAGATGGTGCTGCGGCAGGCAGCGGTGTTGGTTGCGATCGGAATGGCGCTCGGAATCGCCGCAACACTGGCCTCCGGCCCCATCCTGCGGGCATTTCTATTTGGGACCGGCGCGCGAAACCCGCTTGTGCTGGCCGTCGTATGCGGAGTGGTGGCCGTGACCGGATCGCTGGCCGCCTATCTGCCGGCGCGAAAGGCTATGCGCGTGGATCCCTCGGAGGCGCTCAGGTGCGAGTGAGCCCGCCGGGAGAATCTTCCGCCCAGCCTGCCTCGAGGCTCAGCCTACTACTCGCAGCCCGCCCGCTCCACGGCCGCCCGCAGCGCATTGAGAATCATCTCCCGCGCCCGGTCCATCGGCCCATCCAGCGAGCAGCCCGAGGCCGTCTCATGTCCGCCGCCGCCCATGCTCTCCGCAATTGCGGCCACGTTCACGCGGCCCTTGCTCCGCAGGCTCACCCGGATTTGCCCCTCTTCGAGCTCGCGGAAAAACGCCGCCGTCTCCACGCCCGCCACTGACAGTGCGTAATTCGCGATCCCCTCGCAATCCTCTTCCGTCGCCCGCGTTCCCCGCACATCCTTGTGGTCGATCCACAGCCACGCCACGCATCGTTCAAGACGCAGCGTATGCAGCGCCTTGCCCAGCAGCAGCAGCTTCGACGCCGGCTGCGAAAAGTACACATCCTGCGCGATACTGATCGGATTCGCCCCCGCCGTCACCAGCTCCTCGGCCAGCGCGAACGTCGCCGCCCGCAGAGCCCCGTAGCAGAAGCCGCCCGTATCCGTCAGCAGCGTCGTATACAGGCACGTCGCCATCTCCGCCGTCACCTGCGCGCCCGCCGCCTTCACCAGCCGGTACACCAGCTCGCCCACGCTCGCCGCGCTGCGGTCGATCCAGTTCACCTGTCCCCAGGCGTGCCCGCTCACATGGTGGTCAATATTGATAATGGGATACTGTTCGAGACCCTTCAGCCGCGTGCGCTCAAAGCTGTCGCACTCCAGCAGGATCGCCGCGTCATACGAGCCGCTCACCCGCAGCGCATGGCGAATTCCGTTCACGCCCGGCAGCCGGCGATAGGGAACCGGCACCTGGTCCGCCGTGACAATGTCGGCGCGCTTACCCATCTGCTCCAGCAGCATCGCCATCGCCAGCACGCTACCCACCGCGTCGCCATCCGGCCGCGAGTGCGAGCACACCAGGAACCGGTCGCCCTCCTGCAAGACGCGCAGAATCGCTTCGATCCCATAGCCGGCGATCGGGCTCTTCTCAGCCGCCTCCGTCGGGCTCTTCTCCGTCATCGTATTGACGCGCGCCACTGCCATCTTCTACTCGACCCGCGCCTTTTGCCGCTTCCGCGACCGATCCCTCAACTCCTCGATCCGCGCCTGGAACCGCCCCGAGCGATCCGCATGAA
>JBATYG010000252.1:0-4900 GCA_049673945.1 Occallatibacter sp. | reverse complement strand
AACAGGAGGATGGCTGCGGTGGCGGAGAGCGCGGAGAGATCGCCGCTCCAGTTTCCGGAGGTAAAGTAGCTGCTGCCGAAGATGTTATGCGCGAGGCCGCGCACCGCGATGCCGGCCGCGAGGAACTCGGCCTGGTAGAGAAGGATCGTCCTGTTGAAGAAGAAAGCGCAAACGAGGAGAGCTGCGACGGTGACGGCCCATGCGACGACGATCCACTCGGGTCGAATCTCGAAGTAAAGCAGGGCAACGACGGAGCCGGTGCCGAAGCAGGCGAGCAGAGCTGCGATCATGCGCTGCAGACGGCCTCCGGAAGCGTTCTTCGATTGGAGCCGTGACCAAATATAGAAGTAGATGAGCGCGATCGGAACAATGGTGTAGATCCGCGGGCTGATGTGTTCGCCCGGCAGCGCGGTTGCAGTGAGATTGACGAAGAAAATGCGGATGAAGGCTGAGGCGAGCGCGACCCAGGCCTGCAGGCGAAGCTGGCGGATCTGCTTCCACTCCGCAAGTTCGAAGAGAAGAAGGCCGAAGGCGGCGATGCCGACGGCGACGGCCACCGGTTGCAGTTCCGCCCAGAGCAGCCATGCGGTTATGGAGGAAGCCACCCAGGTATAGGCGTGGCGAGCCTCTGTCGCGGTGAGCGATGTGGGCAGGCGCACCCAGCGGGCGAGCGCGTACAGGGCTGCAATGACGATGGCTACGGTGAGCAGGCGCAGATCGATGCCGTGCCACTGCCTAAGCGTGAAGAGATTGAGTGTCGCGGTGCGCGCGACTGCGAAGAGTGCTAGGGTGTGCGCCTGCAGGGGGAACTCTTCGATGCTAAATCGGTGATCGGCGAGCGCAAGCGCCAGCGCAAAGAGCACCCAGATGGGCGCAACCCAGGGCTCGGGAGCCTCATGCCAAGCGAGAACAGCGAGCAGGATGGTGGCAGCCCAGGTATGCAGCCAGGCGACGGGCAGCCGGTAGGTGGCGTCCTCTAAAGTGCAGAAGCGCGAAATGGCGTAGAGCGCGACGGCGCTACCGATGAGCGGAAGATACCGATATAGGCTGCCGAATGCGTCGAGATTCCAGATGAAGAGGCTTACCACGGCGAGCAGAGCCAGCAGGTGTTCCTGATGGCAGAGTGCTGCGACCCTGAGGCGGCGCCCTGCGAGGCTGAGCGCGATGGCGAGGCCAAGCCACGCGACGGCAATCCACATGGGACTGACGTCGAGCCAGATGAGGAGCGCCATGATTGCAGCAGCGCTCCACAGCGCGATGATGCGGACGAGACTTCGAATGCCGGTAAGCCGCTGGAGCGCCCAGGCGGTCGCGTAGAAGATGAGCGCGAGCAGAGGCAGGGTGATCATGCGTGCGGAGACGTGGTGCGGATAGGTGACAGCGAAGTGGCAGTTCTGTCCGAGCGCCTGCAGGACGACGACGAAGGCGAGCGCTCCGTTTTGCCGCAGCAGGTGATCGTCATCGAGGGCGCGTTTGCCGTAAGCGCAGGCCAGCATCAGCACGGCCCAGGCAACAGCGGTGGAGTCGCCGGGAAAGACAGCCCAGATGCCGAGGATGGCGGTGAGGCAGCCAAGGTAGCTCTGCACAGTGGCGAGCGGCCGGTCGAAATGATCGAAGGTTGCAGGCCACTTTGCGCTCAACAATAGCGCGTTGAGATAGAAGAAAAGCGCGCAGGCGAGAAGGAGCACTCCGGAGTGAACCAGGGGAGCATCGGAGTGCTGGCGGGTTTCGATGATCGCTCGCGCGCCGTAGAGGATGAGCACGCCGGTGAGGCCGCCGCCGAACCAGCCAAGGCTGCGGAAGACGACTTCCGCTTGCAGGAAACCTGCGATGAGCAGCATCTCGGCGGCAATCATCCAAAGAAGCGCGATGTTGTTGCCGCTGAATTTAAAGGGCACCGAGGCGAAGATAAGCATCGTGCCGAGAATCGAAAGCAGGACGAAGGCCGTGCGGCGGCGGCGCGTGATGGGCAACTGGCCGAAAAGAAATTCGGTTGCGCCGAGGGCAAGCAGCGCATAGAAGGCCAACTCAGGTCGGGTGGATTGGAATTTCATTACCCCGAGGAGCAGGATGGTGTTCGCCAGCGCGGCGATGGTGGAGAGCGTTTCATCGCGTGCGTTGCGGATGGTGCGCGCGATATAGGAGATGCGAAAGACGGCCCAGTAAAGGATGAGGATGAGCGCGCTCGGCCAGAATTGAGGAAAGGCGTGCCCCGCAACACCGCCGGGATAGAGCTTGTAGAGCCAGTAGAAGTGGTTGGCGTAGCTTGCGAGAATGCCGAAGACCTCAAGCTCGAACCAGCTCATGCGGAGCGCGATGGCAACGACGCCGATGGCGAGAATGACACCGGCGGCGAGCGAGTAGACGCTGTCCTGGCTGAGCGCGACCGTGGAGAAGGCGAGCAGAAAGGCGAGGCCAGTGACAAGCTGCGAGCCGTAACGAAGCGTATGCGCCACCATGGCGGCAGCCACCAGGAACATGAACACACAGTCGAGGAGACTGGATCCGATCACGGTCATGGCGGCGACGTGGTGGATGCCGTACGCCGTGAAGAAGAGAAGGGCCCAGCCGCCGCCAATGCCGGTGCGGCCAACGAGGCGATAGCGCTCCTTGCGTTCGAGCCAGATGCCGCCGCCGAGCATGGCCGCGGCAATGGTGAAGATGAGAGCGGCGCGCTCGCCGGGTCCCATGGAGATCAGCGCTACGCGGCCGAGCAGCGCGAAGCCCAGAACCAGCAGCACGATTCCGATCTTCGCGAATAGATTCATGCCCAGCACTTCTTCGAGGGGCAGGGCGGAGCGCAGACGTTCCCCAAGCGTGGGGCCGGTAGGAACGGGCGGCGGCGGTGGCGCCGCCGGCGTGTCGAAGAGTGGGCTGCGCGGCGCAGGAGAAGGCCGCGCAGATGAAGTGGGTGCGGCGACAAACGCTACAGGTGGAGGTGGCGTTACGACCCGCGCTGCAATGGGCGGCGCTTCAAGTGGCGCCGGCGGGATGACGGGATTCGGCGGGAGGTGCTCAGGGGGCGCCCAGACCCGGGCGGGATCAGGCGCGGGCCGCTCGGGTTTGACCTCCGGCGCCGGTGAAACTGGAATCGCCGCGGCTGCGGCCGGCTCTTCGGTCTGTGAAGGCTGTGGAGCGGCTGGCGTTGCGTCAAGGTGCGACAGGTCGCGGCGCAGGGCCGTTATCTGCGATTCAAGGGCGCGAATCTTGTCCTGCTGCTCGAGGTAGCGCTCGTTCAGATCGGCGCGAAGGCCGCCTGTCCTTACCAGCGCGACGACGGCGATGATCGGGATGATAAGAACGAGTCCGCCAACCAGCGCAATCATGAATTCCATACGTGCTCACCCATGGGCGTTCATCGATGCCTGCCTGCAGAACGGATATGCCACGCACTCTTGCAAGGTTTTTCCTGCAAGGAGTTGCTCAGACGGCGTTCCAGAGAAAGACAAAAGCGAAGTTGTGCGTCGATGAAACGGAAGTATAACCCGAGGGAACTCTGTTCGGGCTATAATCGGCCACATTTGATAAGTACCTATGGATCAGACCATCGGCAAGGACAACTCAGAGGTTCCCACCGCCGCAGCAGGCCATCGCAGTGAGCGAGGCTTCTGGGCGCTGATTGCGACGCAGTTTCAGGGCGCATACAGCGACAATATTCTGCGCAACTTGCTGCTCGCGATGATCGTGGGCATGGGCCTGGGCACGAGCGAGCGCGACAGCTTCGTCTCGATGGTCACCTTCCTCTTTTCAATGCCGTTTGTGCTCTTCAGCATGACGGGCGGCTGGCTGGCGGACCGCTTCAGCAAGCGGCAGGTAACGCTGGGGACGAAGGTGATGGAGATCGGCGCCATGACGCTTGCGACGATCGGCCTTGCCGCGCATTCGCCTCGGGTGGCGCTGGCGGCTTTGGGGCTGGTGGCGACGCAGGCGGCTCTTTTTGGCCCGTCAAAATATGGCCTGCTGCCTGAGCTGCTGCCGGAGAAGCGGCTCTCCTGGGGCAACGGCGTTATCGAGCTCGGCACCTTTCTAGCAATCATCGCGGGAACCATAACGGGCGCTACGATGGCGGAGCGCTTCCGCGGCCGCGAAGTCTATGCGGGCTACGTGCTCGTATTTCTCGCGGTGGTTGGATTTCTGACGAGCCTGGGCATCGATCGCGTTCCGCCGGCGGCTCCGGAGAAGCGATTCAAGGTTAACTTCATTGGCGATTTGTGGCGCCAGATCGGCTTGATGCGCGCGGATCGCCCGCTCTTCATGGCGGTCCTGGGCAACACGTATTTCTGGTTCCTCGGGTCGCTCTTGTTTTCGACCGTGGTTGTGTATGGGCCTGACGTGCTGCGCGTGAGCCTGACGAAGACCGGCTATCTGAACGCGGCGCTTGCGGTCGGCATCGGCGTGGGCAGTATGATCGCCGGCCTGGTGAGCGGCAACAAGATTGAGTATGGGCTGATTCCGCTGGGCGCGATCGGGATGACGGGTACCGGCCTTGCGCTTGGCCTGATGCATGTTGGGCTGTGGGGCTCGGCGGCTTTGCTTGCTTTGCTCGGATTCTGGGCCGGCTTCTATGCCGTTCCGGTGAACGCGCTGATTCAGCATCGGCCCGCTGAAAAGGACAAGGGCGGCATCATCGCTGCGGCAAACCTGCTGTCGTTTGTGGGGATTGCGCTGTCGTCGGGAGTCTACTACGTTTTCACTACGTTCATTCATCTCAATCCGCGCGGAGTGATCATTGCCTCATCGATCATCACGGCGGCCGGGACAGTTTATGTGCTGATGCTGCTGCCGGAGTGGTTCGGGCGGCTGATTCTCTTCTTCCTGACGCACACTATTTATAGGGTGAAGGTGATCGGGCGCGACAACTTTCCGGATAAGTCGGGGGCTCTGCTGGTCTGCAATCACA
>JBATYG010000251.1:0-9219 GCA_049673945.1 Occallatibacter sp. | reverse complement strand
CGTCGTGGCAGAATGATGGAGTCGTCTGCCGGTGAGCGCATGCGTCTCGTATCTGAAATCGCGATTGACCGTTCTCCCGAGGCGGTGTGGAATTATCTGCAATCGGTGCCGAACATTGCGAAGTGGGATCGCGGGGTTGCGCGCACCGAGATGACAGGCGCAATTCCTGAGGGCGGCGTGGGGACCGAGTTCCGCACCTTCGCTCGATCGGAAGGCGATGACTGGGGCAGCATGGCCTACCGCGTCGCGAGCGTAGAAGAAAACTGCTGCCGTGTCGATTTGACCAGTAGAGAAGGCAATGCGCGCTTTTTTCGAGAGGCATCCTGGACATTCAAGGCCAGCCCGCTTGCGGAGGGAACGCTCCTGACCTGTATCGCTGACTTTACTTTCCGGCTGCCGTTCCTGTTTCTTGCGCCCATCCTGTACCTGAAGAGAGAGGCGATCACCGCCGATCTTCGAAGTCTTAAGTGCGCGATTGAGAATCCCGGCCGGTAGCCGGCGACCGGCGTTTGGCAGATCGTGGCATCGGCGCGTAGGGTAAGGCAATCGGCATCTCTTGTTGATCGGAGATTGAAGAGCATAATGGCCAATCCGGTAACGGCACCGACGCTTGTCACTCACCTGAATCCCGCGGGTGCGGCAGCACCCAGAAAGCGGCTGCTTTCGCTCGATGTGGTGCGGGGCATCACGATCGCGTTCATGATCATGGTGAACAACAATGGCGGGCCGGACTCGTGGCACTTCATGAATCACGCGCGGTGGAATGGCCTGACGCCGACCGACATCGTCTTTCCGACCTTCGTCTTCATCGTCGGCGTTTCGGTGGTGTTTGCGACGGAGGCGCGGCTGGCGCGCGGGGCGTCGCGGGCGCAGCTTGCGGGGCACACGGTGTGGCGGGCGATCATCCTGATCCTGCTGGGCATGGTGGTGAACAGCTTTCCGTTCTTCGCGCTGCCGCATATGCGTTTTTACGGCGTGCTGCAGCGTATCGCTATCTGTTACCTCGTGGTCGCACTCTTTTACCTGTGGGATCAGCGCGCCTCAACGAAAGCCATTGCGCTGGTGGCGGCGCTGGTGGGGTACTGGGCGCTGGTCCGCTGGGCGCCGATTCCGGGCGTCGGTGTGCCGGGGCGCGATGTGCCCTTCATGGACATGACGCAGAACCTGGTCTCGTGGATCGACCGGCATCTGTTTCCCCATCACCTTTACCTGGACTGGCCGGATCACAATGTGCGCGACCCGGAGGGCCTGCTGAGCGATCTGCCCGCCATCGGAACGGCATTGATGGGCGTGCTAACCGGAATCTGGCTGAAGACGCAGCGGTCGATCCCGGCAAAGGCGCTGGGAATGGCAGGTGCGTCTGCCGTGAGCCTGCTGCTGGGATATTTGTGGTCGCTTGAATTTCCGCTGAACAAGAACATGTGGACGAGCTCGTTTGTGCTGGTGGCCGGTGGCTACTCGCTGGCGCTGCTGGCCCTGTGCTACTGGACCATGGAGGTGAAGGGCTGGCGTAAGGGCTGGACATGGGTCTGGCTTGTCTTCGGCTCAAACGCGATCGCCGCGTATATGTTCAGCGAGCTGCTGCCCGGTGTGATTGAGAATATCCACATTGTTGAAGGGCATCGCCCGGTATCGCTTGAGTACTGGATCTTTCAGCAGGTCTTCGCGCATATTCCCGATCCCGGCTGGGCGGCGTTTGCTTTTTCGGTGTCATTCACCGCAGTGTGCTTCATCCCGGTGTGGGTGCTCTATCGCAAAAAGATTTTCCTGAAAATATAGAACCGCTGTTGACGGCGAAGGAGATTCCGCAGTCTACTGCTGCATCAGGCTTCGCTGCCTGCACGACCTCTCGTCGCCGGAAAGCCTGCATTTCGACCGATGCGGGCACGCGCGGCGAACTCGAAGCCATTGCTCGCTGTGTGGAGGTCAGAGATGACCACAGTCGAGGGTGCTCTTGTCCTTTGCGCCGGCAACGGCGATTCCCCCAGCGCATGGCGAAGAGCGTGGGAGGTCTGCGAACTCGCCGTCGGCTACTGCCTGATTCTTGCGGTGATCTGGACGCCGCGACCGGTGCAGAGCTGGCTCTATTGGGCTGCGATGGCATGGTTTGTGCTCTCGATTCTCAGGTCATTCCCGGGCTGGAAGGCGATGGGATTCTCGATCAGCGGATTCTGGCGGTCGTCGTGGGTTGTGGGGCTCGCTCTGCTGATGGCGGGAATCGCAGTTCTGGTCGCAAACTGGCTCCATACGCTGCATCATCCCGGCGGTGCAGTGGGATGGGTGCGCGCCTTTGGCGGCTACACAGTCTGGGCGCTCATGCAGCAGCTTCTGCTGCAGGGGTACTTCCTTCTACGTCTCCTGCGTCTGGTGTCCAACGCAACCTTCGCCGCAATTCTGGCGGCATCGATCTTCGCGCTGGCGCACCTGCCGAACCCGATCCTCACTCCGGTGACATTACTCTGGGGCCTTGCGGCCTGCTTTGTCTTCCTCCGGTTCCGCAATATCTGGACGCTGGCGATGGCGCACGCCATCTTCGGCATCTGTCTTGCCGTCACGATTCCCGCGCCGGTGCTGCACAATATGCGCGTCGGTCTCGGCTACCTCACCTACCGTGCCCCGAAGCGTCTTCACCTCAACCACAGGGACCACAGGGTATCAACGGTGGCGTGGGTCAGGCAGGATGCACCAATACGCCGCTGAGCGCGCCATGCTCGGCCGTAAAAGACTCCGGCTATCGCGGCCATGATGACGTAGCGCCAGTTGAACGTGGCGGTCTGTTTGTTCCAGTGGGCAAGGCCAAAGACTACAGCTGTCACGAGCAGGGCAGCCGTGCGTCCGAGGCGCCGCTCCAGTAGGTTCTGCAGCCATCCGCGAAAGAAGAGTTCTTCAGGAACAGCAATGAAGAGGAAGGTGAAGATGAAGGCGCCGATCGCCCGCAATGGTTGCGGCCACTCTGCATGGAAGTGCAGAAAGCCAAGCCAGAGTCCCAGCGGAATCGCGACGATTGCGTAGAACACGAATTCGCGCAGCCCGATCGTTGCGTCGCTCCGTTTCATGCGCAGGTTAAAGCCAACGCCGTCGAGCCCGCGCACACCGAGAAACGCGAAGATGCCCGCGTCGAGAAGCAGCATCTTGCCGAATGCCGCATAGCCGTGTGGCCAGGCCGGCTCAAACCAGCGCAGATCGACGGCGAGGCCAAGAACAAGGAGCACGAGAAAGTCGCGCCAGTTGCCACGACGGCCAACGTCCAGGGCTCTTGCCTGATCGAGAAGAAACGCGATGCCGGCGGGCAAGAGTGCGTAGAGAGCGAACCACTCCCAGCGAAAGATGTGGAACCCACGAGCCACGAAGAGGTATGGCAGACAGAGCAGCGCAGGAGAGGCGATGCGAAGCGGCCGCGGCATAGCATGCGCAACCGCGGAGATGCGGTCAGGGAAAAAGCCTGCGTAGAAGAACGGAAGGAGAATTATCAGCGCCGCGATAAGAACATCGGGCCGCTCGAGTGAATACAGATTCATCGCGACGGCTTAGCTGCGAAGCGCCGGCTTCACGGGTCTGAAAAGCCACAACAGGAGCAGCGTAAAGAGCAGACCGCCAACCAGGAACTTGATCCAGGGGGCGGCGTGTGAAGGCGAGAAGAAGCCTTCGAGGCTGCCTGCAATGACGAGCATGGGAATAACGCCGGAGACGAGGCGGGTGGCCTCGATTCCGCCGCGGGCAACGGAATCCTTCCAGCGCAGCGAGCCGGGGAAGAGCATGGCGTGGCCGAGGCGGAAGCCCGCTCCGCCAGCGATGAGGATCGACGGCAGCTCGAGCGAGCCGTGGGGGGCAACGAAGCTCCACAGAGCGAGCGACATTCCATATTGATGGCAGGCGGCGCCGATGACGCCGAGCATCATGCCATTCCTGTAAAGCGACCAGAACGTGCCGAGTCCGAAGAGAATGCCGCCGGCGAAGGTGACGAAGCTGACGCTGAGATTGTTAGTCATGATGTAGCTCGACGCCATGGGCGCGACGCTGACAACCGACTTGGTCCACATCTCGTGCCGCTCCATGGTGGAGATCATTGCCGGGCCGACGAAGTGGCGCATGAAATCCGGCCGCGCCGTGGTGATCACGGCGCCCAGCAGTCCCCAGGCTACCGAGACGAGCAGGGCGAGGGCGACGTAGCGAACCTGGCTCTGAAAGATCGCGGGATAATCGTCACGCAGGAAACGAAAGAGGCCGGCGATCGTGGTCTTCTTGCCGGAATAGATAATATGGTGGGCACGAGCAAGCAGGTGATTGACATGGGTCGCATAGGTTTGCGCGGTTGCGTCCTGGCGCAGCACGGAGAGATCGGCCGCGACCTGGCGGTAGAGCAGGGCCATCTCCTGCAGCTCGGCGCGCGAAAGCTGGCGCAGGCCGCCGTGGTCAGACTGGGCCAGCAGCGAAGCCAGCCGGTCCCAGTGGGGCCGCCGTCTTGCGATCCACTGATTGGAGAGAATCTGGGCCATGGACGTGAATTCAGATCAGCTTAACATCGAAACGCCGGAGCTTGTGGCCATTGAGATGCCGCTGGCGGGCATTGGGAGCCGCTTCATCGCGCTGCTGATCGACACCCTGATCTGGTTCGCGGGGCTGATCGTGCTGGGTGTTGTGCTCTGGATCTTCCGGCCGGCGCTCGAGGCCTTTCGCAGTCTTTCTTACCAATGGACGGTTGCGCTTTTTACGCTGGCCACCTTCCTGCTGAACTGGGGTTACTTCACCCTTTTTGAGGCCTTCGGCAACGGACGCACGCCGGGCAAGCGCGTGGCGCGCATCCGCGTAATTCAGCGCTCGGGGCGGCCGATCGGCATCTTCGAGTCGATGGCGCGCAACTTCGTCCGCTATATCGATCAGATTCCATTCTTCTATGCGGTGGGCGTGATTGCTGTCTTTGTGACCAAGCAGCACCAGCGCCTGGGCGATCTCGCCGCGGGCACGCTGGTGGTTCGGGACCGCGAGGAAGCGACGCCGCTGTGGAATGAAAGCGGGGCGCGCACCTTCACGGCTCCGGCTTTTCCGCAGGGGATTGCCATCCCGGACCCATCGACGTCCGTGGCCCTCCCGGCTGCCGGGATTGCCCGGCTCGCGGCCTCGGATCTTGCGGTGCTCGAGAATTTCTTTGCGCGCCGGCTGGACCTGCCGCTGGCGACACGCGCGGCCCTGGCACACCGGATTGCGGCCGCTATTCAGGCAAAATCGGGACTGGAGCCCCCACCCGGAACGAGCGTTGAGACTTTTCTGGAGGCGACGGCGCGGGACCTGCGGGACGTTGCGCGCCTGCGGTAAACGCTGATTTGAGGCCGCTGAACCATGCTTATCTCATCCGATAGCTAAATTTTCAATGGGGAAGCTCATCTTTTCACAATTCATCCGTCCAAATGCTGCTTGACAACCATTGGTTAACGGGCATTTAATGGGGCCCGGCTCAGTACAAACAAGTAGTGTCTTTAGAGCACTTAGGCGACTGGGCCCGTAACTCTTAAAAGCTGTATTTGTCTGGTTTTTTCTCTCCCAATTTATGGAGAAAAGGCCCCCGCCCGAGGACTGTTCGTAGTAAGCCAGGGCTCAAAGGGCTGCCGCGGTTATTAAAGAGGAGCGCTGCGGCAGAAAACAAGAACACAAGCCGCACGTGCGGAACGGCGTGAGAGCGTCGGCGGGATGCTTCAGGAACTGAAGAAGCAGCCGTGGAAGGCGGAGCAGCTGGGAGAACTGAAAAGGAACAGGGATGTCAAGTAAATTGATTTTCTTCTTGACTATCTTGCGGCGCGAGCCCTTAAATGGCATGCGCTGCCCATTTCAGAATCTAGGAACAGCTTTTCCCCGGCAATTCTGCGTGGCGGTGAAGCGGCAGTACGGTACCAATTTGAAAAGGAAGGTCACATGAGACAAGCGATGTTCAGATTTATCACTGTGCTTGCTGTCTTATTGTTCGCTAGCGCGGCATTGGTTGCGCAGCAGAACTCTGAGATTGTGGGTACAGTAACTGATCAGACCGGTGCATCAGTGTCAGGCGCGAAAGTAACGCTGACACAGAAGGAGACCGGTTTTGTCTACAACGCCGTAACCAACGCAACAGGCGCGTATGTAATCCCCGGCCTAAACGTCGGCACATACGAACTGAAAGTCACCGAGCAAGGGTTTCAGACCTACACGACAACTGGCGTGGCCCTGAACGTGTCGCAGACACTTGCGGTCAATGTGAAGATGACGGTTGGAGCCGAGACGGAGCAAGTTACGGTCACGGCGGACGCTCTGCAGATCCAGGCAGAATCCAACGAAGTCAGCACGCTGATCAGCGGTGAGCAGGTCACCTCGATTGCAACGGAAAATCGCAACTTTACCGCGCTGGCAGCGCTTGGTCTGGGCGTCAGCTCGAATCTGCCTGCGAACAACCCTCCAACATCTTCGGCTTCAAGCGCAAGCATCAGCGTGAACGGTCTGCGCCAGAGCCATAACATCTGGCTGCTGGATGGCGCAGAGGCGGATGACCGCGGCGGCGCGGGTGGCATGAGCGTTATGCCGTCGATGGACGCCATCGCCGAGTTCCAGGTGTTGGCCAGCAACTATCCTCCGGATTACGGTATTGCTTCCGGCGCGACATTCAGTCTCGCCTTGAAGAGCGGTACGCAGAAATTCCATGGCGGAGCCTGGGAGTTCTTCCGCAACGACGCACTGGATGCGAACGACTACTTCAACAAGTATCAGAAGGCTTCTCCGGCCGATTACAGCCCGGTTCCAAAGCTGAGGCAGAACATCTTCGGCTTTAACATTGGCGGGCCGGTCTTTATCCCGCACGTGTACAACGAGTCGCGGCAGAAGACCTTCTTCTTCTACAACCAGGAGTGGCGGCGCATCGTTCAATCGAGCAACCCGAACACCAACCCGACCATTCCCGATGCAGACCGTCCAGTAGCGGGTACGGATTTGCAATACGTGGCTCCTGCCTATGCATCGAGCCAGGTCATTTACATTCCAACGGTAACGCAGGTGCCTGATCCTGCCTTTGACGCCAAACTCACGGCAGCCGGCCTTGGTGGACTTCGTGGCCAGCCGTTCCCCAGCAATGCAGGACATCAGGTCATTCCAGCGTCGCTTTTCGATCCGAATGCGGTGCTGTATCTCCAGGGAAGCCTCCTTCCCAAGGTGAATACGCTGGGGGATAAGGCAACGACCTCGGAAGCCACACCAACGACCGCAAGCGAAGAAATTGTTCGTATCGACCACAAAATCAATGACAAGTGGCAGATCCTCGGCCACTACCTGCATGACAGCCAGGCGACGGGCACAGCAGCTCCCGATCTTGGCTGGAACTGGTACACGTACAACACAATCACCAGCGTTGAAAGCAACCCGTCAAACAGCGCGGCGATCAAGCTCACCGGTTCGCTTTCTCCGGAGCTTCTGGTCGAAGCGTCGATGAACTATGACGGCAACGTCATCAACATCACCAATTCACCCAATACCCTGGCGCCAAGCGGCTGGGTCCCGAACACCTTCTTCACAAACTCGGGTTCCAACCAATACACCGGTGCGAACTGGTGCGGCAACGGTGTCTGTTCCTCGATGGCGACTGGCTATGGCCCCTGGCACAATGCTGCTCAGGACTATGAGCCCAGAGTGGATGTTTCCTACACCCACGGCAAACACGCGATGAAGTTTGGCTTCAGCTACAATCGCTACACCAAAAACCAGCAATTGCAGGCCGATGCCGCAGGCGACTATGGCTTCGGGCAGAACCAGACCGGCACGGGAGCTGGCGGCAATGCTGGCGATCCGTTCATGAGCATGGTCCTTGGCTTGGCCGGCTCGTATTCTCAGCCGCAGTCCATGTCAGTCCGGCACTACGTCAACAACACTCCGTCGGTGTATGTCAACGACAACTGGAAGGCGACTCCTCGGTTGAGTCTGCAGCTTGGGTTCCGTTACGATGCACTGCCGCACGCATGGGAACGTAACAATGAGCTCGCCAACTTCGACCCATCAACCTACGTCAATTCCCCTGTGACCTGGTCTACCGCATTCTCGGGGGCTATCGACCCCGCCAGCGCGGGAGTTCAGACGCCTGCCGGGTTCAACGGAGCTTCCTACTATCTCAATGGCATGGTTATTCCGGGAACCAACGGCGTGCCACATGGGCTGGTAACAAACGACTACAAAACATGGCAGCCGCGCATCGGTTTTTCGTATGACCTTACCGGGGCGGGCAGAACCGTTCTCCGCGGCGGCTTCGGTACCTTCTACGAACGCTTGCAGGGCAACGACATCTACGGCGTTTCGAACAGCAACCTGCCCTTTGAATACACACCGAATGCGGGCAGCGTTTACTACAGCGCACCTACCTGCTCGTGGGAATCGACGGCATCTACGGCCAATCCTGCGAACTGCGGCAGTCCGACAGCTCTGCCGATCTACCCAGCCAACCTGACCGCGATTGCAACAACGTACAAGGCGCCCGGTGCGGCCATGTACAGTCTCAGCTTGCAACATCAAGTCGCTTCGTCCTTCGTCGCGGTTGTTCAGTATGTGGGCAATCTTGGGTGGCACCAGAACGTTGTTGTGCCATCCAACAATTTCCCGCTTACAACGTCGAACACAATTCGCCAGGAGTCCGCTACCGGTAGTTTGCCGGGCGCACTTTATCCCGCCGGAAACAATCAGCTGCGCACCTATGCGGGATATGGCACGATTAACCTGGAAGAGAACACGACCAACAACACCTACAATGGTCTGCAGGCCAGCCTGCGGCTCCAGAACAGGTGGGGTCTGAGCGGTTCACTGGACTACACCTACTCGCATACCATCGACCTAACCGACGGAGATTTGAGCACCGGCGGCAATGGCGCAGGAACCGGCAGCGGAATCAACAACCCGTGGTACCTTAAGTACGACAAGGGAAACGGTGGCTATGACCGCCGTCACATACTCGGGGGAAACTACATCTACGCTCTCCCGATCTTCAACAAGTCCCAGGGCTTGGTTCACTCCCTGCTGGGTGGCTGGC
Source organism: Occallatibacter sp. (assembly GCA_049673945.1). Lineage (GTDB taxonomy): Bacteria > Acidobacteriota > Terriglobia > Terriglobales > Acidobacteriaceae > Telmatobacter. The sequence continues at coordinate 191 of JBATYG010000251.1, read as the reverse complement.
AGCTTGCAGGCACCTTTGTGCGGCAGTCGGGCGAACCTAATCCGTCCGGAATGGGCGGCGTGACCGATACTGTCGGGTTGGGCGGCGGCTACACTAGCAGGGCCAATATCGTGAACCCAATCCATTACAGTCACAAGGTCAACGACTGGTTCGACACCTACTCCAACGGTGGAGTCGGGTCGCTTGCACAA
>JBATYG010000250.1:0-5023 GCA_049673945.1 Occallatibacter sp. | reverse complement strand
CCGGCCTTGCTTCCGGCCGCGATTCTCTCTGTCGTGAGCAACCACCGGCTCACACGAGCCTCTACTTCCAGAGCCTCATCTATGCCGCTTTCTTCGAATCGTGCGGCCAGACTACTCCTATGACCCTCCTCTGCATAACAAGTTGCAAACCGTGCGGCGTTACTTTGGGTTTCGATGAACCATGAATCACAACAGACAAATGCATCCAGGCCATGCAGATAGCTCTTTTCTGCGGCGGCGCGGCGGCAATGGTAGACTCTCGCCATGCCGCGCGGCTTGTTCATCACGCTCGAGGGTCTTGACGGCTCGGGCAAGACAACCCAGATCAAGCGTCTCGCCGGATGGATGCAGAAGCGCCATCTCGATCCGGTTGTGACGCGCCAGCCCGGCGGCACCGAGACTGGCGACCGCATCCGCGCCCTGCTTCTCGACTCCGCTTCTTCGCCGGTTTCACCCATGGCCGAGATGGCCCTGATGTTCGCCGACCGCGCTCAGGCAATTTCCGAAGTCATCGAGCCGGCCCTTGCCTCAGGCCGTCTCGTCCTCTGCGATCGCTTCACCGATTCCACTGAGGCCTACCAGGGCGGAGGGCGCGAGCTTGGCTCCGCCCCTGTCCTTGAGTTGCACCGGCTGCTCTGCGGCAACCTGCAACCGGACCTGACATTATTGCTGCTGCCGTCGCTTGAGGGCAGTCTCGAACGCGCGCGCCGCCGCAACGACCGCCAGGCCGCGCAGGGCGCACAGAACGAGGGCCGCTTCGAGCAGGAGCAGGATGCTTTCTTTCGCCGCGTCTGGCAGAAGTACCGCGAGATTGCCGCGCGCGAGCCAGACCGGGTGGTTCTCATCGAGGGCAGCCTCGGCATCGACGAGGTCCACGAGCAGATCATCGAGGCCGTCGCCGAGCGGCTGGTCCTCGCAGGCCATCCGGCCTGATCCTGCGGCGCCGCGCTATACTTGCCCCACAAACGAGATGCGTCAGATTCGCCAAAGACGGGCACTTCTTCTGGTTGCGGCCATCGCAATCGGCATCGCCCTCCTGCTGCTTCTCGTTCCGCACGCTCACAGCGGCGATAACGGCGCTTGGCTCGCCATCCTTCCCCTCTTTTTTTGCGGCATCATCTCCCCGCTGACCCTCCTCGCGCCGGTGGATCTGCCTTCCATCGGCTTTATTCCTCGCACTCCACTCCTTTCGCCCACCTTCCAACGCCCGCCGCCTTCTCTACGCGCCTGATTCCCGACACATCCCTCTCAGCACAGTGGGATTCCTGTCTCTTCGTCTATCAGCCGATCCGTGGGAGGCGTATGTCCGTTCTCGATGCGCTGTCGCTCTTTCCTGTCTTGCCATTCGCCGCGATACTCGCGCTTTTGGTTTACTACTCACTCAAACGCACCGCATGGAAACGCAACAGACGCCGCGGGAAGTCCCTGCTTGGCTTCTGCCCTTCCTCGGCCGCCTTATCCGCGGTCGTTCTCTTCGGCATCAACTTCATCCGCCCCAGCCTCGCCCATCTCGCCGAGGCCGTTCTGCGTGAGGAACCCACGGACGACGATGAAGGCGATCCCGAGACCCCGCAAAAACAGCTGCGTTGGCAGTTGCAGAAAATCCGGCGCGGAGAAGCCGTCGACCGGCTCACTCTAACCCTCCCGCCCCTGGCACCCCCGGCCCCAGCGGCTTACGCCCGCCCGCGGGAACCAACGAAACCGCCGCGTGGTATGTGATTCCTCTCCATCTGTGGGAAAATAGATATGGAGTACCATGACCGGATCCCGAAACAAGAACGCGTGGATATGGGTGGCAATTGCCGCCATCTCCCTCGCCTCTGTCTCCCGCACCGCCGGGGGGCTTGAGAGCGCTCGCGCCTACGCCAATCCGGTCCTGCACTTCCCGGTCCTGCGCTTCCTGGTCAAGAGCTACAGCGTCTCCGCTGTGGCCAACTCCGGCCCGGCGGTCCGCTTTGCGCAGCGCGCCTCCCTCTTCCGCGACGCCGGCACCGGCGCATGGATCGCCTTTCTGCCGGTATGCTTTGTGGGACTTGTCGCGCTGAACCTCATCTCCGCGCGCTTCCGCCGCACATCGAATCCGCTGCCTGCAACGCCCCTGCTCGCCGTCTCCTTCGAGCGCCCTCCGCCAGTGCGCAGCCTGCCGCTTTAGTACGGCTGCTGTCGGCGCCTTTCATCGCCCGGCTTCTTCCTGAGCAATCACCGCAACACTGGCAAATGGAGATTCAGCGTGTTTCTCGATACCGCAATTACCAAGGTCTTTGGCACCGCAAACGACCGCGTCATCAAGCACCTGATGCCGCTCGTGGGCCGCATCAATGCGCTTGAGCCGGCAACGCAGCAGCTCTCCGACGAGGAGCTGCAGGCCAAAACAACCGAGTTCCGCGAGCGCATCGCTGCGCGCCTCGCAGGCATCACCGATGCTGAAGACATCAAGAAGGCAGAGAAGGAAGCGCTCGATGAGTTGCTGCCCGAAGCCTTCGCCGTGGTGCGCGAGGCCGGCTGGCGCGCCGTGCAGATGCGCCACTTCGACGTGCAGTTAATCGGCGGCATGGTGCTGCACCAGGGCAAGATCGCCGAAATGAAAACCGGCGAAGGCAAGACCCTCGTCGCCACCCTCGCCTGCTACCTCAACGCCCTCGCCGGCCACGGCGTCCACGTCGTCACAGTCAACGATTACCTCGCCAAGCGCGACGCCGAGTGGATGGGCAAGATCTACACCTTCCTCGGCCTCACCGTCGGCGTCATTGTCCACGACCTCAGCGACGAGGAGCGTCGCGAAGCCTACGGCGCCGACATCACCTACGGCACCAACAACGAGTTCGGCTTCGACTACCTGCGCGACAACATGAAGTTCGATATCAAGGATTGCGTGCAGCGCGGCCACTACCACGCCATCGTCGATGAAGTGGACTCCATTCTCATCTATGAAGCGCGCACCCCGCTCATCATCTCCGGCCCCACCGACCAGACCACCGACAAATATGGGCGCGCGCGCCAGATTATTCCCAAACTCGCGCTCGGCGAAGAGGTTGAGTGGAGCGACACCCGCCGCCAGCAAGAGCTGGGCATCCAGCTCCACGAAGGCCAGAAGTACTTCAGCGGCGATTACGTCGTCGACGAGAAGCACAAAACCATCGGCGTTACCGACGACGGCTGGGAGACCATCGAAAAGCTGCTCGGCATCGGCAACATCGCCGACGCCGAAAACTGGGATCTGAAACACTTCGTCGAAACCGCCATCAAGGCCCACGCCCTCTACAAGCGCGACGTGGACTACGTGGTGAAGGACGGCGAAGTGATCATCGTCGACACCTTCACCGGCCGTCTCATGCCCGGCCGCCGCTGGAGCGATGGCCTGCACCAGTCGATCGAAGCCAAGGAGAACGTAAGCATCCGCAAGGAAGACCAGACCCTCGCCACCATCACCTTCCAGAACTACTTCCGTCTCTACACCAAGCTCAGCGGCATGACCGGCACCGCCGAAACCGAAGCGTCGGAATTTGACAAGATCTACAAGCTTGAGATCGTCGTCATCCCCACCAATAAGCCGCTCTTGCGCGTCGAGAACTCCGACGTCGTCTTCCGCACCACGAAGGAAAAATACAAGGCGGTCGCCGACGAAATCGCCGACCTGCATGCGAAGAATCAGCCCGTACTGGTCGGCACCACCTCGATCGAGAAGAGCGAGCTCCTTTCCGGAATCCTCGCCCGCAAGGGCGTGCGCCATACCGTGCTGAACGCCAAATTCCACGAGCAGGAAGCGCAGATCGTCGCCCAGGCCGGCAAGCCAGGCATGGTGACCATCGCGACCAACATGGCCGGCCGCGGCACCGACATTCTCCTCGGTGGCAACGCCGAATTCATGGCGCGCCAGGAATTGGTCAAGAAGGGGCGTGCGCGGTCGATCAGTGTGGCCGAGGGCGCCATCAATCCCAGTGCGCCCAAAGGATTCCTGCGCTTCTACTACCAGGGCCAGGAGTTTGAGACGGCCGAGGCGGACTGGACCGAAGTGCTCGAGGTCTACGCGGGTTCCGCAAAGCTCGAACATGAAGATGTGATCGCCACCGGCGGCCTCTTCATTCTCGGCACCGAGCGGCACGAGTCGCGCCGCATCGACAACCAGTTGCGCGGACGCGCCGGCCGCCAGGGTGATCCCGGTGCCTCGCGCTTCTATCTCTCGCTTGAAGATGACCTCATGCGCATCTTCGCCAAACAGTGGGTAAGCACCCTGCTCGAGCGGCTGGGCATGGAAGAGGGCGTGCCGATCGAGTCGCGCATGATTTCAAAACGCATCGAAGGCGCACAGAAGGCCGTCGAAGCGCAGAACTTCGAGTCCCGCAAACACCTGCTTGAATATGACGACGTGATGAACAAGCAGCGCGAGGCGGTCTACGGCCTGCGCCACCAGTTGCTTGAGGGCATCGAGCAGCGCGAGCTCATCCTTGAGGATTATGTGGGCGGAATCCTGAGCGGGATTCTCGACGAGTTTGCCGGCGAAAATGTGCGCCCCGAGCAGTGGAATATCACGGGCATGGAAGACAAGCTCATGGGCCATTTCGGGCTAAGTCTCTCCGACTCCGGTGTTGACCCGCACGAGCTTTCGCGGCATGAGCTGGGCGACGGGATCTTCGACAGGCTCAAGCGTATCTACGAAACCAAAGAGGGCATCCTCGGCAACGACACCATGCGCTATCACGAGCGAATGGTCATGCTGAGCGTGATCGACGGGCTGTGGAAGGATCATCTGCTTTCGATGGATCACCTGAAAGAAGGCATCGGACTGCGTGGCTATGCGCAGCAGGACCCGCTGGTGGCCTACAAGAAGGAATCCTTCGACATGTTCGAGGCAATGATGCAGCGGTTTCAGGAAGACACCGTGCGCTTCCTCTTCCGCATGCAGATTCTCGGCCCCGACGGCCAGCCCATCGATGCAGCTCCCGAGCCGCGCCACGCCGTGCCTCCCGCGCCCCCCGTTGCGAGCGCGGCACAGCCCGCCCTGCGCAATGGGTCCGCCTCCGGC